>CAVJBW010000153.1:0-3931 GCA_963647625.1 Lachnospiraceae bacterium | reverse complement strand
GAGATTATCCAGCAATACAGGCCTCAATACTGCTTTTAGCTATTGTATTTATTATCGTAAATTTCATTGTAGACTCTTTATATTATAAGCTGGATCCTAAGATGAAGGAGGAATAAGGGAAAATGAAATTTTTAAAAAGACTTTTCAGTAATAAGCTGGCAGTAATAGGGCTTGCTCTTATTTCTATTTTCTTGATAATGGCTGCATTTGCTCCAATAATCGCAACACATGATTACGCTATAATGGATTTATATAATGTATTAGCTTTGCCTAGCGCAGAACATATTATGGGTACGGACGAAATGGGTCGTGATATATTCAGTGGAGTAGTTTATGGAGCTCGTACATCAGTCCTTATAGGTGTATCTGTACTTCTGTTTGGAGGACTTGCTGGTACAATTATAGGAATACTGGCTGGATTTTTCGGCGGGAAAATTGATATGATTTTGATGAGAATTATAGATACTTTGATGGCTTTCCCTTCTATTCTCTTAGCTCTTTTTATGATTGCGATAGTTGGAAGCGGATTAAAAGGAGCTATAGTTGCAGTGAGCATTGCGACAGTACCAAGATTTGCGCGTATTGTTCGTAGTTCGGTACTTAAAGCCAAAAAGAATGAATATGTGGACGCTTGCGAAGTTCTAGGACAGAGTAGGGCAAAGATATTGTTTTTCCATATACTGCCAAATGGTATGGCGCCAATTATAGTACAAGCTACGCTTACGTTCAGTGAAGCAATTCTCATCATCTCGGGACTCGGTTTTTTAGGACTTGGTGCTGATCCGATGAGCGCAGAATGGGGAGCAATGCTTTCAAATGCCAGAACTTATTTGATGACCAAACCACATATCGCAATCTTCCCAGGTATTGCTATTGCTATTACAGTGCTTGGCTTTAATTTGCTAGGTGACGGACTGCGAGATACTCTTGATGTAAAGGAATATTAACGGTGGCGAAAATGAGTAAAATTCTTGAAGTAAAAAATCTTCATACGTATTTCTACACAAAAGCAGGTATTTCAAAGGCTGTAAATGGAATAAGCTTCGACATAGAAAAGGGAGAGATTCTTGGTATTATAGGAGAGTCTGGAAGCGGTAAGAGTGTTGCAGTAAAATCAATAATGCAAATTGTTCCAAAGCCGGGTAAAATTGCTGAAGGACAGGTATGGTTTGAAGGTAGAGATCTATTGGCTGATAAACACGCTATAAATGATGTGAGAGGAAAGGATATAACGATGATATTCCAAGAGCCTATGACATCATTGAATCCTGTGCTTACAATAGGGAGGCAACTTACCGAAGGAATGTGCCTGCATCTCGGACTTACAAAGGCAGAGGCAGAGGAAAGAGCTTGTAAATTTCTAAAACAGGTAAAAATTACTGATCCACAGGAATTATTGACAAGATATCCGCATCATTTAAGCGGTGGAATGCGGCAACGTGTGATGATTGCGATGGCATTAGGTACTGATGCAAAGATTCTGATTGCTGATGAAGCTACCACTGCATTAGATGTCACAATTCAGCAGCAAATAATATACCTGTTAAAAGAGCTTAGAGACCAATTAGGAATGGCCATAATCTTTATAACACATGATATGGGTGTAATAAATGAAATTGCGGATAATACAGCTGTTATGTATTGCGGGAAAATACAGGAATATGCATCAACTTATGAAATAATGAAAAATCCTAAGCATCCATATACGACTGCGCTTTTGAAAGCAATTCCTCGTATAGATGATGAACAGGAAGTGCTATCTACAATTCCTGGAAATGTGCCGAGTCTTTTGGCTTTGCCGAAAGGCTGTAGCTTTAGTAATCGTTGTACCGAGTGTAGAGAAATTTGTAGAAACAAAGAACCAGACATGTATCGCTTAAGTGATGGGCATAAAGTGAGATGTTGGAAATATGCGGACATCGGAGAGAAGGTGGACGAGTAATGAGTGAAGTTTTAAGAGTAGAAAATCTTGAAAAACATTTTGTGAAGGATGTAGGCTTTGTCAAAAAAACGAAAAAAATCTTTAAAGCTGTAAATGATGTTTCCTTTGTTATAAATGAGGGTGAAACATTAGGCCTTGTAGGCGAAAGCGGCTGCGGAAAGTCTACGACTGGTAAGATGATAGTAGATCTTATCCAGCCAACTTCAGGAAGTATATATTTTGAAGGACAGGATATTTCGAAACGGAGCAAAGACCGAAAATCACAGTTAGAGTTAAAAAAAGGTATTCAAATGATTTTCCAAGACTCCTACGCTTCCCTTGATCCACGAAAAACAGCTGGGCAGGCAGTGGGAGAAGCATTGGACATTCATGGTATCTGCAAAAATAAAGAAGAAAAGCGTGAATATATAGAAAAGATATTTGCGGATGTTGGCTTGCAAAAAGAGCAAATAAATAGATATCCACATGAATTTAGTGGAGGTCAACGGCAACGTATAGGAATAGCAAGGGCAATCTGTTTGAATCCAAAGCTTATAATTTGTGATGAACCTGTCTCTGCTCTTGATGTATCTATACAGGCACAGATTATCAACAATATGGAAGAAATCCAAAAGAAATATGGAATTTCATATCTTTTCATTTCACATGATTTATCCGTTGTAAAACATATATCAGACAGAGTAATTGTAATGTATTTGGGTTATATTTTCGAGGAAGCTTCAAAAGAGGAACTTTTTGAAAATCCGCTACATCCATATACAAAAGCTTTGGTAGAGGCTACTCCAAGTACAAATCCTGATGTGCCGAAAAAAAATAAACCTGCACTCAAAAATGAGATTGATACATCACTTATAGGTGTTTGTTGCCCGTTTGCCAACCGTTGTGATTCGGTATGCGATATTTGCTGGCAAAAGGAACCTGCAATAGTTGAAGTTTCAGAAGGTCACAAAGTGAGATGCCATATGTTTGCGGAGAAAAATATAGATGATAGATAAAGGGTGAAAATGGAGGATATGAGAATGGAGCAATACACTGTTGGCGAGGCAGTGCGCCAGATGTCGATACATATGGCTAATATGTATTACTATATTACAAAAGCGGTTCTTGATGATTTTGGTGAAGAAGCAAAAAAATCATTTGAAAAAGGAATTGTTGAATTCGGGCATGAGCGCGGAAATGCTATTGCAGAGAAGGTGAAGGCAGCAGGTTTGCCACTTACGATAGAAAATTTAGATAAATTTTACGATATACCTATTGTGGAAGGTTGGGATCCTCATAGAGTTTATGAAGGTGACAAGAAGCATAATATTACGGAACATTGTACTTTTGCTGATGTATGGCTTGAAAAAGACTGGGCTGACGTAGGTCATATATATTGTCTTGTGGATATTGCCATACGTGAAGGTTATAGCAGTAACGTAGAATTTCGCCCTGTAGAAAATGTTTTAGAAGGTGGAAAATATTGCGAATCACTTACTGTATACAAAGATATCACAAAAAAAGGTGAATAGTAGGCAAGATATCTCTTTTTAGCTTTTGAAGAGGAAATTAGAAAGATGAAAATTAAAGTAATTATCCCAAATAGCGGAATGGATAGAAGTACGCTGAGTTTGCGTGAAAAGATGCTTTCGCATGCCTTGTCGCCTGGCACAGTTTTATCTGTTGATTGCATTGCGTGCGGACCTGATTCGATAGAATCAAATACAGACGAAGTGCTTGCAGGAACAGAGGTTATAAGGCTTTGTAAGAAGGCGGAATCAGACGGCTTTAATGCAGTTGTTATTTATTGCTTCAGTGATTTGGCTATAGATGCTGTGAGAGAGCATGTAAGAATACCTGTGATAGGACCAGGAGAAGTAACATTATCAGTTGCGAATATGATATCACTGAGATTTGCAGTGATAACTACAATAAGCGAAAATGTTGCCAGGACAGAACGAAGGCTCCGTAAAAATGAAATAGCAAGGGAGAAAATGATGGCTGTATTAC
>CAVJBW010000152.1:2509-4080 GCA_963647625.1 Lachnospiraceae bacterium | reverse complement strand
AAGAGTGGTATAACAAAGCTCCCAATTCCATAGGAGAGCCGGTCTAATACTGCAAAGTCACGATAAAGCAGCTCAATGACAGCCATGATTCCAATGGCTATAGTGGAATAAATCCATCCCTTTACCATCTGCATGGTGACATAATCCCATCGATAAAAGCTACTGATTTCAAGTGCTTTTTTACCTTCGTTTTTCTCATAGATTGCAAGTTTTGTCATCTGTCTTAACTTTTCTTCATTAACCATCTAAGACCTGCTTTCTTTCCTTGCCTTCACTTACCAAGGCTTTCCACTAGTAAATAAGCATACACATACATATTGAGTATAACATACAAGGTAACAAAACACAAAAATAACCGTCTAGTAAATCTACCAAACGGTTATTATTCCCTTATTTATCCAAAAATCTCATTCTAGCACTTTGACTGACCACTTTCGATGGCTGACTTGCCGGTGCTTTATTCAGAGCATGACCCAAGTTATCATGTACCTTTTCTTTGCAGGCTTCGCAATATCTACCTGTAGGAATCAACTTGCCACACATCTCGCATTCGATTCCAATCCCTGAATCCTTATCAAATACCAGGCGCTCTTCTCGAATCCATTGCTTGATTTGATTGATTGTGACCTTGTTTTCCTCTGCGATTTCTTCCATGGTTGCCTGCCCATTATTTCTAATAAAGGCTTTTACCTGCTGAAATTTTTCTTCGATTTTTTGATTACATGCCTTGCAAATTCTAGGACCTGATACCCACTGAAATAGTCTGCCACATTCTTTGCAATTTTTAACATCCATAAGCCTTCTCCTTTAATAATTTCTTCCAATCCCCCCACAGAGCCCATATACCTGGCTTACTCCACAGCCTTTCAAGGCAAGGGCTGCTGCATCCATGGTATTACCTGTGGTATATATATCGTCAATAAGTACCACTTTTCTAAATTGTAGCTCATTTTCTTCTATAAAAAAAGCATTTTCTAAATTCTTTTTTCGATCTTGCATGCCAAGATTCTTTTGAGGCGTAGTATCAAGGCGCCTCTTTAAGATATTTTCATTGGTTGGAATCTGTATCATACGGGACAGTTCCCGTGAAATTAAGGCCGCTTGGTTGTATTCCCTTTGCCTCATGCGCTTCTTCGACAAGGGAATCGGCACAATCACCTCTACTTCTCGCCGTTTTAAATACTCTCCATAGACTCTCGCCATTTCCTGGCCAATAAAGGCACCATAGTCTCTTCGATTGGCATATTTTAGCCGTTCGATCAAGGCCTTTGCTTCCCCTTCATATTGCCATAGGCTCCGAACCTCTGTAAAGGAATGCCTTTTGTCTTCACAGTCGCTACAGCAATGCTGCTCTGTTTCTTCTAAAGGCTTGCCACAAATCTTGCAAAAGGGTTCTTTTACCCATTTTAATTTTCTAGCGCACCTCGGACAAATATTGTGTTTTTCCGGGTGGGTCTCCTGTTCCTTTAGGCTTTTTTCAAAAACCTTGTCGCACACAGGACACTTAGCCGGAAATAACAGCAAAGAAACCTTTTTCATAACCCCCATTAATGAATCCCCCTCTACTACAA
>CAVJBW010000152.1:0-2499 GCA_963647625.1 Lachnospiraceae bacterium | reverse complement strand
ACTACAATATGCTATTTTCCAATTCCAAGATTCGATGCTTCAAGCCAGTATATCTCTTGTTTTCTGTCTCATTGGCAATCATCTGGCGAAAAGTATTTTCACTTCCTACAATCGTAACGCATTTTCTTGCCCTAGTGACAGCTGTATATAAAAGATTCCGATTCATCAGCATCCTTGGTCCTCCTAAAAGAGGCAAGACAACTGCTGGATATTCGCTTCCCTGAGATTTGTGAATGGTAATGGCGTAGGCATGCTCAAGGTCTGCTACTTCCTTTAAGGCATACTCTACGACCTTTCCCTCTTCAAAAACCACGGTCATAGACTCCATATACTCATCAATGGTCTGAATCACTCCTATATCACCATTGAAGATGCCTAAGCCTTTTTCCACTACGAATCCGGATTTACCAAGAATCTCCCACTCCATCTGGTAATTGTTCTTGGTTTGCATGACCTTGTCCCCTTCTCTGAATACCACATCTGCAACTTCATACTCGGCTTTGGCTTTTTCAGGTGGGTTCAAATAATGCTGCAAGATCCGGTTGAGATTCTCTACTCCAAGCTTTCCTTTTCGCATAGGAGTCAAAAGCTGGATGTCAAAAGGATCTGCATCCACATAAGATGGCATCTTTTCTAAAATCAGCTGCAAAGATACGTTGATTACCTTGTCTGCATCATCTCTCCTAAGGAAGAAAAAGTCCTTGCTTTGATTATCTGCCTCCACCTCTAAGCCCGCATTAATCCGATGGGCATTGACGATAATATCGCTTTCTTTTGCCTGACGAAAGATCTCATCTAGTAAGACCACTTCGTAGCAAGCAGAATCGATGATATCTCTTAAGACACTTCCTGGTCCTACGCTAGGAAGCTGGTTGACATCCCCTACCAAGACCAGGCGGGTCCCCGGCACAATTGCCTTGAGCAGGGCATTCATCAAAGTGGCATCCACCATGGAAGCTTCATCAATAATCACGGCATCCCATTCTAGAGGATTGTCTTCATTTCTTTCAAATCCCCCTGCAAATCCATCCTCTTCTCTGCTACCTCCACTGACTTCTAGCAGGCGGTGAATCGTCTTGGCTTCATAGCCTGTCATTTCGCTCATGCGCTTGGCCGCTCGTCCGGTGGGCGCTGCCAGGCAAAAGTCAAGTCCTTCTAGTTCAAAGAATTTGATAATGGAATTAATGGTGGTGGTCTTGCCGGTACCAGGACCTCCCGTAATAACTAGAACTCCTCTTCTAGAAGCTTCTAGGATAGCCTTTCTTTGTTTGCTTGCAAGAGAGATCTTGCTTTTTTCTTCGATCTGTTCAATGGTCTTGGCCACTTCTTCTTCCGAAACCTTTGCGATTACATTGAGATCTCTAAGCATGGCAGCAATATGTAGCTCTATATAATACATATAGGAAGAGTAGACCCGCAGCATCTTTTCTCCGCTCTCTAGAAGGTCTTCTTTTACATAAAGCTTTTTATCCACCATCAGGTCCATGATCTGCTTCTCCATGGATTCTTCCGGCAGGCCAAGAAGCTGCTGAGCTCTTATTATTACTTCTTCTTTGGGAAGGCAGGTATGTCCTTCTTGAGAAGCCATACTGAGCACATAGAGCAAAGCGCAACGAATACGAAAGTCTGAATCTGTGGTAATTCCTGCTTTCATGGCGATTTCATCTGCAATTTTAAAGCCTACCCCGGAAATATCTTCGGCTAGGCGATAGGGATTCTCTCTGAGAATCTGATAGACTTTATTGCCATATTTTTGGTAAATTCTCATGGCCAAGGACAGGGTGATCCCATATTTTTGCAAGAATATAATGGCAGAGCGAAGGTCTTTTTTTTCTGCTAATTGCTGGGCAATCTCTCGAGCCTTCTTTTCGCTGATTCCCTTTACTTCCACTAAGCGCTCCGGCTCTTGTTCTATCACTTGAAAGGTATCTTCTCTAAAATACTTTACAATTCTTCCTGCCAAGGCCGGGCCAATTCCCTTAATCGCCCCAGAGCCTAGATATCTTTCCATGGAAAAGATATCTTCTGGTGCCTTGTTGATATATTCTGATACCTGAAATTGTCTTCCATAAGTGGGATGGTCTATATATTCTCCGCGAAATTCATAATTCTCTCCTTGGGCGATCACAGAAAAATTGCCCACACATGTCAGCTCTTTCTTCTCGTGAACGAGTACCAAGACGGTATAACCATTTTCTTCATTCCGCCAAATAATATGGTCCACATAACCAACAATAGTCTCCACGTGCTCTTCCTTCCTTTTAAAGCTTCTTGTAAATCTTTAATGTTTATTCTACAACATTTTAAGCTAGCTCGAATAGACATTTCCTTATTTTTAGTAAAATCATACAAGAAAAAAACAGATGTATGAAATCTTGCATTCATACACCTGTTTGCTTTTCTCTTGTTTTAAAAAACATCATTCTTCAATTCCATAATTTCGCTTCATTTGTTCATAAAGCATCTTGGCAATACCGATTCCATCCCCTTGCTCAGACA
>CAVJBW010000151.1:0-4104 GCA_963647625.1 Lachnospiraceae bacterium | reverse complement strand
GTTTATGTACCAGCCATTGCAGCAAATCTTAATGTAGAAAATAGTACTTTATTAACCATGAATTCTATTGCAGGACTTGTGGGAGTTGTATTTTTTATTATCATGGGTCAGGTTAATCGCAAGATTGGAGCAAGAATTCTTTCAGGTATTCTTTGTATTGGCGCCGGCATCAGTTATTTTGGCGTATGTAATTCAACTAGTGTGGCTATGTATTTGATCTGTATGTGTTTTGTAACAGGAACCATTATGTCTGCTGGATATATTTGTGGTGGTGCTTTGGTTGCTCAGTGGTTTCCAAAGAAAAAAGGGATTGTCATGGGATATACAACCATGGGACACAATCTTGCATCTGCCTTTTTCTGCCCAGTCTTTACTGTATTAATTGCCAAATTTGCAATCGGAGGCGGAGTGATTCCTTTGTCTTGTACCATTGCAGCAATTGGTGTGGTAGGTATGATCTTTATTAGAAATACACCAGAAGAAAGACATATCAATCCAGATAATGTCTCTGATGAGGTATTCGAAAAGGAATATGATATCAAGGAAGAAGACAGCGATGGTGGTTGGACCACGAAGAAGTTATTAAAGACCAAAGAAACATGGCTTGCTGCAATTACCACAGGTTTGTTCCAGATCTGTTCCGTAGGTGTTATGAGCCAGTTGATTCTTAGAAATGAAGAACTTGGATTTACTGCCAATCAGGCCATGAGCATTATGACAGTCCTTGCCTTGGTGGGAGTGGCTGGATCCTTCTTGATTGGAGTATTTGATGATAAGTTTGGAACAAAGAGAACCATGATCGGATTTGGAGCTTGGTATGCAACAGCTTTGGTACTCAACTTTACCAACAATATGGTCTGTGTCATTATCTCCTTATTCATGATTGCCATTGGTATCGGTGGATCTGCAAACTTTACCACTTCTCTTCCTACTTCTATCTTTGGACGTCAAGGATTCAATAAGGTAAATAGTGTAATCTTCCCTATTCAGGGAGCAGTAACCGCTATGCAGTTCTTGATCAATGCCTTGGTTCAAAAGGCAACTGGCGGAGAGATTCGTTATGCTTACCTGGTATTTGTAGCCGTAGCGATTGTCAATATTATCATTATTAAGTTTGTTGATGAACACAAATTCAACCGTGACTACAAAGATGCCAAAGAGGTAGATACTCAGATGGTATCTGCTGCAGAATAAGGCACATTTGTTCATCAGTTATCATGCAAGACCATCCTTTTTGACGAAGGGTGGTCTTGTTGTGTATAATGGGCCTTGAAAAAATAAGGGGAAATAAGAAGGAAAATGAAGATCATAAAGAAAATTCTTGCGCTTGCACTAGTAGGCATTCTTGCCATGGGGCTGGTGGCCTGCTCAAATAGAGAGCAAGAAGATGGTTCAAATATTGAAATGGAAGATGGGAAGCTAGTGGTTCGAGTCGGATTTGTTTATCCCAAAACAGGCACTTATAGTTCCTATGGCAAATATACAAAAGAAATGACACAGTATGCCATTGACAAGGTCAATGAGAAGGGGCTGCAGATTGATGGCAAGGAGGCAACTTTGAAGCTGATAAGCGCAGATTCAGCCTCGGATGCGACCCAGGCCAAGAAGGTGGCAAAGGAGCTGATTGAAGAGCACAAGGTAGATCTTATGCTTGCTTCTAAGACTTCGGATACCACCGTGCCAGTCTCCAAGATTTGCGAAAAATATAAGGTCTTGTGTCTTTCCGTAGATACTCCAGATGATGCTTGGGCAGTAGACAAACATACCTATTCCTTTCATGCCGGCTTTGATGTAGAGACGGAGCTAGAAGCTTTTTTGACAGCCTGGGATCAGGTGGATGATAGCAATAAAAGAGTCGGCATCATGCATCAGAACAATCAGGAAGGTTATGTGATGGATACCAAGCTTCCTGCATTTGCCAAGGAACATGGCTACGTGGCATATGATCCTGGTTCTTATCAGGCGGGGCAGACAGACTTTTCTCAGATCATAGAAAACTTGCAGACCCAGCAGGTGACTTTGCTTGCAGGAGTAATGTCTAATAGTGATTTTCTCACCTTCTATGAACAGTTAAAACAAAGTGGCTACCTAGGCGTTATGAAAGTAATCACAATTGGCAAAGCAGCTTTGTTCGAAGAAGGAATCGAAGGGATAGATCTAAGTGGAATCTGTACAGAAATCTGGTGGACCGAAGATTTCCCGACTACATCCTCCATTGATGGTGAGACGAGCAAGGAGATTGCAGATGTCTTTCGGCAAATGACGGGAAAGAAGGTGGTTCCTCCTACCGTAGGATATGATTATGCCAATGTGGAAATCCTATATCAGGTGTTAAGACAGGCAGGAACCTTAGATGTGAATCAGCTAGTAAAAACATGTCAAAATATAGAGATGGATACCATCATAGGTAAGATCAAGTACAATGAAAAGAACTACTCGGTGCAGCCTTTGATTTATGGACAATGGATCTATGATAAGGACTCTAAGAGCTGGGAGCGCAAGGTAATAAGTGCAGACCAACTAGAGGGATTTGACAAAATCCAAAGGCTTTGTCCTCTTGAGAGAATTGAATAATAGAGCTTTGATTTAGGAAAAGGCCATTTACCAGGAAAGGTAAGTGGCCTTAAGTTTAGTCTAAAGTATAATATTTTTTTGCTTCGCTTAAGAATTGCTTCATATCTAGGTGGTCCGAATAAAGATTCCTAGTTGTGGACCGCAAAGCATTGGCCTGATCGGAAGGTAATAGGGCATATAGGTAAGCACAAGTCTCCTCAGCCCCATAAATCAAGTCCCTCATCTGTTCAACCGGAGTAGGTAGCTGCTTAGGCAAATCATAGGAGGTGGTGGTCATATTGAGATAACCATATTGGGTCACATTGGACTGGTTGATATATTGAGCAAACTCGAGGCATAAGGATGCGGCTTCGTCGGGATATTGGCAATTAGAGCTGATGCAAAGCCCTGGGGTTAAAGTATGATTGATATCAAGGATCTGATTGTTGCCTTGGCTTGAGCAGGCTGGAAATGGGCAGACGGATAAGTTTTCTTGGCCCATATTTTTCATCAAGTAGTAGACAATGGTAGACTGATGAGGGAATAGGAGAGCGCCATCTGAGATAAAGTCTGAGACGGCCTCGGTTTCACCCATTTCCATAAAGTCCTCTGGAAATGCCTGCATTTCTTTTAAGGTCTGGATATAAGATGCTGCCTTTTCAAAGGTCTGATCTACTTGGCTTGTGATGGTTCCACCAGCAAGCGCCTGATAAGAGGCAGAATCAAGGCGGTAGGCAATGGTGTCGTAGAGAAGTTCACCAAGCCAAGCGTCTTTATTGCCTAGTTCTATGGCAGCATAGTTGGTGCCATGAACTTGGTTATAAGTATTGACATCTTGAACAAATTCTAAGAGTTCCTCCCAAGTGGTTGGAATACTTAGGCCTAGCTGGGTGAGAAGCTTGGTATTGGCATAGGTAACTCCATAGGCTTCTGGAAGACAAGGAATGATGTAGTTGTTGCCATCTTTATAAGGCTGGATATAGGATTCTTTGAACTTTAAGGTACTAGAATCTAAATAATCCTGCACAGGAAGGGCCAAGCCAGCATCAAATAAATAGTCAGGGTAGGTGCCACCCCAGACCAGATAGATATCTGGCAATTGCCGTCCTGCAGCGGCGATTTTTAGCTTGTCTTTGATCTGCTGTGTGGAATAGGTCTTGACCGTAATATCATAGCCATATTTTTTGGCTAGTTGCTGCCAATAGCTGACATAGTAATCATCCGGAGTATTCATATCAAAAAAAGTCCATATTTCGATGGAAAGTTTTTGTTCTTCCTTGCTTTGTGTCGTTGCTTTTTTTGCGCTAGATAGTGCAAATGCACTGAGTCCCAAGATCAGACAAAAGACCGATAAAAGGATGGTAGCGCTTACTTTTTTGATGTTGATGTTCATGATTTACCTCTATGCTTAAGTTGTGATTTTGTGTAAATAGTAAGTAATCGAACTTATTATACAATAATTTACAAAAAATCTCACTTGCTGTAAGATGAAATAAATAAACCACAAGGAGAACCTAGTACCTGATCAGATGAAGAAGCTTAAGCGTACAC
>CAVJBW010000150.1:0-4145 GCA_963647625.1 Lachnospiraceae bacterium | reverse complement strand
GCATACCACCTGTACCCATGCCACTACCTGTTGTCTCTTTTCCCATAGCTAGAATCTCTTCTGTCAATTCTGGCACATGAAGAATCCTTCTTGCCTCTGGATTCTTTCTTGGATCATCATTGTAAAGGCCATCAATATCGGATAAAAGAACTAATAAATCTGCCCCTACCAGATTGGCTACAAGTGCAGACAAGGTATCATTATCACCAAATTGCATCTCATAGGTAGAGACGGTATCATTTTCATTTACAATGGGAATGACTCCAAGGGCAAAGAGCTCTTCGAAGGTGTTGTGGGCATTTCTCCGAGAATCTGGCAAAATCATGGTATTCTTGGTCATCAAGATCTGCGCTACCGTCTGATTGTACTCTGAAAATACCTTCTGATAGGTCATCATAAGCTTTGCCTGACCTACTGCGGCGCAAGCCTGCTTTTCACTGGTACTAATTGCGTCTTGCCTCAAGCCTACAGCCTGTTTCCCTACGGAAATCGCTCCAGAAGAAACCAGACATACATCTAGGCCACTGCTTCTCAAATCGCATAACTCACGAACCAGCTTTTCAATCTTGGCTAGATAGAGATTCCCCGTCGCCTTATGGGTCAAAGACGATGAGCCAATCTTTACTACGATTCTTTTTTTCTGTCCAATATTCGGTCTTTTATGCATATTTATCACCTAATTATCATTCATAAAATTTAACTCATTTAACCTTATCACAAACCCTAAAAAATTGCACCATTTAGTTGCAATTTTTACTACAAAATGGTATTTTTGTAAGGATATTTATAGACGAAAAATAAGGGGCCATCCCCCTTTACTTTCTACTAGAAAAAGGAGGCAGGAACTTTATGCCAACTAGCATACACAATAACCAAAAAAAGATTGCTCTGATCAATGACTTCTCTGGTTTTGGACGTTGCTCTATCGCCGTTGCCTTGCCGATCATTTCTATGTTAAAGGTACAATGCTGCGCAGTCCCTACTGCAATCTTGTCCAATCATACGGGATTTGATTCTTATTTCTTTGATGATTATACCGATCATATGGAAGCTTATATGAAGCAATGGGAGCAGCTTGACCTTAAGTTCAATGGAATCTGCAGTGGTTTTCTAGGTTCTAAGACCCAGATCAAGATTGTAGAGCATTTTATTAAGAATTTTAAGACTGCAGATACTGTCGTACTAATTGACCCTGTCATGGGGGATTATGGCCGGCCTTATGCTACTTATACCCAAGAGATGTGTCAAGCCATGAAGTCTTTGGTTACTTATGCCGACATTCTCACTCCTAATTTGACGGAAGCCTGTATTCTCACAGATACTCCTTACAAGGAGCACTGGAAGACCTCGGAGCTTGAGGAAATGTCGAAAAAGCTATTTCGCATGGGACCAAATCGCATCGTCATTACAGGCATCCCGCAAAGAAGCTTTGTAGCGAATTATTGCTATTGGGCTGAAAAAGAGCCCCATATCATTCGCACACACAAGATTGGAGATTCCCGCTCTGGAACGGGAGATGCCTTTGCTGCAATCCTAGCTGCGGACGCTGTCAATGGCATTGATTTTCGCGAATCTGTCAAGAAAGCATCCCGTTTCATCAAGAAATGCATTGAGCGCTCCTGCGAGCTAAACATTCCTCTCACAGATGGAGTTTGTTTTGAGGAATTATTATACACATTGAAATAGAGGTAATCACTATGGAAGAAATCTTATACAAAGTTCATGACAATTTATATGTAAATCTCACTAACAAATGTCCTTGTGCCTGCACTTTTTGTCTGAGGCAGACCATGGACAAGGTCGGCGAATCTTCGAACCTATGGCTAGATCACGAACCTAGCTTCGAGGAAGTAAAAGAAGCCTTTGGCCAGTTTGATATGAGCCAATATAAAGAGCTTGTCTTCTGTGGATTCGGCGAGCCTACCGAAGCTCTCGATGTCTTATTAAAGACCGCAGCTTATGTAAAGGAGAACTTTCCAATGCCTATTCGTATCAACACCAATGGACTAGGCTGCCTGATTCATGGCAAAGATATTGCTCCTTACTTCGAGGGCTTGATTGATACCGTATCGATTAGCTTAAATACCTCGAACAAAGAAGACTATCATAGGCTCGTTCAAAGCAAATATGGACAAGCCTCCTTTGATGCCATGATTGCATTTGCAAAATCATGTGTTCAAACTGTTCCTAATGTGGTACTAACAACCGTAGATACCACTATTTCAAAGGAAGATGAAGATAAATGCCGAGCCATCTGTCAAGAGATTGGTGCTAGCTATCGGATCAGACCTTGGGAAGATTAAAAATATCCGTAGTAACTTTTACTAGTTACTACGGATATTTTTTTACCTATGGTTGATTGCTCACCTATTTGGTTGTCACACTCTTTGCCTTGCTCCATGCTGAATAGAGCTTCGTATTTCCTGAAGTCTTATAGGTTCTGATGCGAACATAGTACTTTTTCTTAGCCTTTAACTTCGTAATCTGCTTAGAAGTACTTGTCTTCTTAGTTATGGTTACAACCTTGGAAGATGTGAACTTCTTGGAAGTCGAATATTCAATCTGATAGCCAGTGATCTGACTTGTCTGGGCATTCCATTTTACCTTAAAGGCCTTCGATAATCCTGTCAAAGACTTAATACTAGTCTCCTTCGGCACAACCTTAAAGGAAAGGGTCTTGGTACCGGAATAGTTGCCTTTCAGCTTCACTACTACCTGGTAAGTGCCAGGATTCGTTCTGCCACTTGCATAGGTTAGGGTATAATCTGTGCCTTCTACCAGCACTTTATTCTTGCTATCCTTGATGGTTACCTTCGGTGTCTTGGTTGAGCCACTATAAACCACTGATGTATCGCTTAAAGTAGCGGTCTTGATCTTGCTGATGCTTGCAGTGGACTTAATGGAGCCGCAGGTAGAACACTTGGTTACAATCTTGCCATCCTTACTCATGGTTGCAGGAGTTACCAAGGTCTTGTAGCTGTGTTCTATTATTTCCGTTGCTTCGGTATAGGTAGCATCACACTTAGTGCAGGTGTAGGTCTTTACTCCTTCTTCTGTACAGGTGGCTTTCCTTGTTACCACTCCGCCATTCCATACATGACCAGTTGCTGGAAGGGGATTTTGCGCTAAGATAACAACTCCACACTCCTCGCAGTGACTTCCCTGTGTTTTTCCTACTTCCTCACAGGTTGCCTCTTCTGCCTGGTCTATGACTATGCTGTGAGCGGTCTTTTCCATTGCTTCGGTATAGGTAGCATCACACTTAGTGCAGGTATAGGTCTTTACTCCTTCTTCTGTACAGGTGGCTTCATTTGTTACCACTCCGCTATCCCATGTATGGCCCGTTGCTGGAAGGGGATTTTGCTCTATAAGAATAGCTCCACACTCTTCACAATGACATCCCGGTGTTTTTCCTACCTTCTCACAAGTTGCCTCTTCTGCCTGGTCTATGACTATACTGTGGGAGGTCTTTTCAATGTCTTCGGTATAGCTAGCTCCACACGTAGAACAGGTATAGGTCTTTACTCCCTCTTCTGTACAGGTAGCTTTCCTTGTTACCACTCCGTTATCCCATGTATGGCCCGTTGCTGGAAGGGGATTTTGCGCTAGGATAACAACTCCACACTCACTGCAGTGACTTCCCTGTGTTTTTCCTACCTTCTCACAGGTTGCCTCTTCTGCCTGGTCTATAACAATGCTGTGAGCGGTCTTTTCTATTGTCTCGGTATAGGTAGCACCACAAGTAGTGCAAGTATAGGTCTTTACTCCTTCTTCAGTACAGGTGGCTTTCCTTGTTACTTCGCCAGAATCAGCCTGATGAACATGAGTTGTATTATTAAAGAAGATGGTCGGATTCGTCTTTACACCATCTAAGATAACATCCTTTATATTATCCCAACTTGTTTCGTTTCCTTGATAACAAATAAAATCAAGCGAACAATCACGAAATATCTCAAATCCCAGATTTTCTATATTTTCAGGGAGCATAATGCTCTTCAAGTCATCACATCCCAAGAAAGCATTATCCCCTACCTCAGTCAATCCTTCTGGTAAACTGATACTCTTTAGGTTATTACAACCGTAAAATGCATTACTGTTAATCTCGTTCAATCCTTCTGGTAAACTGACGCTCTCCAAACCAATAC
>CAVJBW010000149.1:0-4145 GCA_963647625.1 Lachnospiraceae bacterium | reverse complement strand
GAGTACCATCCTGTCCCATCAAAGGGAATAAACGGTCATACAAGTTCTTTACTGGTCCTGTCATTTGCATAAAATAAACTGGTGAACCAATTACAACAGCATCTGCATCTTTTAATTTTTTAAAAGTTGCTGTCAATTCATCATTAATCGCACAATCATCATGAATCCTGCAATTAAAGCAACCCTGACATGCCATAAATTTCATCTTGAATAGAATCTTATATTCTACTTCCGCGCCATGTTCTCTTGCTCCTCTTGCAATCATATCAAGAATTGTTGTGGTGTTCCCATCCTTTCTTGGACTTCCATTATAAATAACGATCTTTTTCATAATGTAAGCTCCTTTCATATAAAATCAATTTACCACTTAATAATGAAAGTTCTGCTACGAGGAAAAAGATTTCCTCGCAGCATCCCTTTCATAGGGTGGGTATAAAACACAGTTTTACCTGCGCTTACAAATCACTTGACTATTAGAAAGCAATATAGTCAAGATTGAGAGATTTGCCTTCGATCTTAACGTCGATCTTCTTCTCTTCGCCTTCTACATTCAGCTCTAAGACATAATCGCCATCATCAAGACCATCAAATTTAAAGTCTCCGAAGAAGTTGGTCTTCTGGATTTCTACAATATTACCCTTAGCATCTTTTAGAATTGCTGTAGCGTCTTCAACACAATCGTCAACGCCATTTTTATTCTTTGTTACGCCACCAGCCACAAAGTTCTTTGTGAACTTGAAGAGGTTCTTGTAGTATACATGAGGTTTTGTGCCATACTCTGGATGGAATACTTCTAATTTGTCTGATTCAATCATAGCTTCCATTTCTTCTGGCTCAATATAATATGCTTTTAAGCATTCTGTTGGGCAAGAATGTACACATCTTGGTACTCCTGGAGTCCAATCTGGATCATCCAACAAATGAGCACACATAGTACATTTTTGTGCAACATCTTCTTCTTCGTTGTAGTAGATAGCACCATATGGGCAAGAATCAACTAAAGCTTTGTTGCCTTTTGCTTTTTCCTGATCGATTAATACGATACCATCTTCACGACGATATACTGCTCCATTACCTGCTGCTTCACAAGGTGCATCCTCGCAATGCTGGCAAGTTGTTGCAAGATAAATATAATCATTACGTGCATATCTACCACGTTCTCTTCTAAGAACGTTTACCCAGCGATGTCCATGACGTGGCTGTGGTTTTGTATATCCTGGCCAATCATTTCCAACGTGCTCATCTTTACAAGACATTAAGCAGTTATTGCAGTCATGACACCATCTGACATCTTGAACTAAATACCACTGTTTCATCATTATTCTCCTTTCGTGGAGTATCTACGAATTAGTAAATTTCGTAAATACTTTCTCCATCCCATTTTTCTACTTCAATCTGAGCACTGTTAGGTGCCATACCGCAAGCATACTTAGACATGTAACGGTCAGGTGTAAGGATGTTTACACATCCACCTCTATCAGCAGAGCATCCAGGTTTTCCTAAAGGCACATATTCAGCACAAGATTCATAAGAATGAACGGTTCCTGGCTGTACACGTTCTCCAACCTGAGCACAAAGGATAACAGATCCTCTGTCATTGTAAGCACGAACGAGGTCACCATCTTTGATTCCTCTAGCTTCAGCATCGATACTATTCATACGAATAATCCAATACTTCCAGCCATTTACTTCTACACGATGATCCTTAATATCATTCATGAAGGAATCTTTACCATCTCCCATGGTATGCATAGAGAATCTTGGATGAGGTGATAACATTCCCAATGGGTACTTCTTAGCAACTTCTGCATGCCAGCTTTCCCAAGCAGGTACATACTTATGCATTGCTGGACGATATTCATCAATATATCCTTGCTCTTCAAAACGTGAAAGAGAAGTAGAAATGAACTCAATCTTACCTGTTGTTGTCTGTAATCCCTTAAGACCAACAGTCTGGTTAGGAGCTGGACCCCAGTCAGGTGTATCGCGAACGCGATCTTCTGCAAACCAACGAAGTGCAGGAGTTCTCTTTCTATTTGGATTGTCAGGTACTACCATGTAACCCTTCTTAAAGAATTCTTCCCAAGGCATAACCTTTGGACAATCAGTAGCATTGTAATACTGCTTAACCCAATCAAGTTCATCTTTACCTTCTGTAAAGATGTCATAAATTCCAAGTTTCTTAGAAAGCATTGCGTAAATCTCATAGTCAGACTTAGACTCTCCAAGAGGCTCGATACACTTGCACTGAAGGGAAATAACACGGTTATTTGCCATCTGGAAGTTATCAGGAATATATCCTGAACAGTTAGCAAATTCTGAAATATCCCAACGTTCAAAGTTTGTACAAGCTGGAAGGATAACGTCAGCGAACTGAACTTCACCTTCGTTCCAGATAGACTGAGATACTACGAACTCAAGTCCTGGATCTGTATACATCTTAGCGTATCTGTTTGTAGCGGTCATGGTACCAATATGTGGTCCGCCGTACTTCCAGTACATCTTGATTCTTCCGTATCCATTTGCTGGATAATGATATGGCTGTAACTGATATTCAATTGCGCCACCACAGAATCCTTTTCCATACCACTCGAACTTCTTATCCATGATACATTCTGGAATTTTCAGACGAGGAATATGCTGACCCTGTGCATTATTTACTTTAACTGGTGCTGGGAATGTTGTCTTACCATCGAACATTCTCCAAGCGAACTTGAATCCTGCTGCTGAGTTGTCGCAGTCACCTGAGATACCACCTTCAGCGTATCCTGGGAAGAAGAATTCATAGTCAGTAGGAACACCCTGGGTTGTTGACCAGATGTTTGATCCTGGCTTACCAAGACCCTGCATTGTAGCAAGAGCGATCATACCACGTGTCCACTCAATACCATGAGTTGCACGGCAGGCGCCGCCCCAGCCGCCCATTCCACCGGCAGCAAGATAAGTATTCTTCTTAGCCCACTGACGTGCAAGAGCTCTGATTTCAACAGCTGGTACACCAGATTCTTTTTCAGCCCATTCAGGAGTCTTATCTACTCCATCATCGCCTTTACCTACTACATAATCAGCCCATTCTTCAAATCCGTAAGCATGAGTCTTTACATATTCTTTGTCATAAAGGCCTTCTTTAATCCATACATTTGCAATAGCAAAAGAAAGTGCATGGTCAGTACCAACCTTTGGTGACCACCATTTCATTCCCCACATATTTGCTGAGTGGTTGAAGAATGGGTCTACGAATACCATGTCTACGCCAAGGTCTAATAACCAACGACGACGGATGTGTGATTCATAAGCTGCATAAATACCTGAGTTAACTTCTGGGTCTGATGACCAAAATACGATCATTTCTGCATATTTCAGACCATCCTCAAGAAGATCGTACTGCTCTGGGCATCCAAGTCTCCAAGAGAATCCCCACATATGCATTCCACCCCAATGCCAACCTTCCCATGAATCTGGGTTATGGTCTGCATAGGTGAATCCCATCAGGTTCATAAAACGGAAGTATGTAGAATGACGATATCCTACATTACCCCATAAGTGGTGAGAAGATGGTGTTGACATGATTGATGCTGGACCACTTTCTCTCTTAATACGGTTGATTTCATTTACAACGATATCTGTTGCTTCATCCCATGAGATTCTTTCATATCCAGAAATACCACGGTTCTCTGGATGTCTTTCTCCATTTGGATCAAAGTCTACACGTTTCATTGGATAGAGATTACGTCTATCTGTGTAAATCATGGATTTGAAACCAGCTGTAAATGGTGCAATAGTTGTTTTTCTAGGTGCTTTGAATTCTCTGCCTCTAGCGTGAATTGTCCAGCCTTCTGGATCTGTTTCGTCAAAGTCCATAGGTGTCATACGTACGATTTTACCATCCTTTACGTATACGAAAACAGGACCACCAGTACTGGAATTAGTCATACGAATTTCGCCTTCCATTGTAAGACCTCCTTAAATTAATGAAATAAGTTGAAAAAGCAATCTTGCTTCTATTGTTCTTCAGCAGATGTTAGTGAGTAGAGGTAGTATCTGCTGTAAGTTACGCATTAAAGCCCTCACTTGCTTTTATAAAAAAAGTCTAAACTGTATTCTTTTTATACAGTCAAAGTCAAAAAGCTCATAATTATTTATAA
>CAVJBW010000148.1:2554-4173 GCA_963647625.1 Lachnospiraceae bacterium | reverse complement strand
CTGTTGATGCGTATTTATACTGCTCATAACTTTGGCTCAGATGAAGCCATAAAGGCAGGAGAAATTGATATTAATGATAAGAGATGGTTATTTGGTAGAGAATCCAAAAAACTCAAAAGTGTAAATGATTTCATTGAAAAATATGAGGGTAATAAAAAGGTCTAGAAGCGTTTGCCGAAGATATTGACGCACATAAGAAGCTTGCCGCTGATATGGCGAAGGAGTTAAACCTTGAGCTCGAAGGGCTAAAAGCTGACGCAGAAAAGATTAAAGGGTACAAAGAGTGGTATAGCTTTGAATACGTGGATGCTTTCCAGGAACTTTTCAAAGAGTTTATAGACAAAAATGGAATGCAGAGCAAAAGAGACTATGAGAAAGCAATGACTCATCATTTTGATAAAGGAGAGAAAGCTTTGCTTAAGGAAATTGGCTTGGACGAAGAAACATTCACTCATGCTGCATACCTGTCTTATTGTAATATGAGTGTGTCATCCACTGTACTTGATCTTCAGTGTGCCGAAAGGCCTTCAGAGTCAGATATTGTGAGGGCTGTGAGCATTTGCTACAATCGCTATTGCAACGATTTGCTCCTTAAGCCGGGCAAAGACAAGGAACGGGCTGTTCTTACAGAAGAAGGCGCAAGAACCTTTATGAGTGTTCCAATCATGCAGGATTTTGTCATGAAAATGACGAATAATCCACAAGAATTCCAAAAATTTATGCAGACTGGAAATGAGAAAATCCAGAAGCAATTTATTTATTTGGTTGTGGATCAGTGGCAGCCGTCTAATGAAAAATCGCCGAAATTAAAGCAGGTGGAAAAGAGCGTGCTTAATAGTAAGGAGCAGATGAGAAAGGAGTATGCGCCAATACTGAACAAGTTGTATAACAGGCATCCGGAGTTGGCTAATTCTATAAATATGAATGATGAAGTAAAACCTCATCAGGAAGAAAAGTCAAATCAAAAGGAAAATGCAAAGAAACATGTAGCTTCAAAATCTAGACACTAGAGATTTAACTTAAAAAGGTAGTCCCGTTTGGGACTACCTTTTTAGATTCATAGGGAATTTTTTGAATTACATTTGACTCTTGATGAAATCAAGAACTTCTTCCTTTGGTAAAAATCCAACCTGCATATCAGCCTTCTCGCCTTTTTTGAGGACGATAAGTGCTGGAATGCTTACAATCTTGTATTGCTGTGCAAGGTCCATATTCTGGTCTACATCAACACTGTAGAAGGAAACGGACTCGCCTAATTCATCAGATACTTCTTCGAGAACTGGTGCAAGCATCTTGCAAGGTCCGCACCACTCTGCAGAGAAATCAATTACAGCAATCTCATCATTTTTAACTTGTTCAAATTCATTCTGGGAAATCTTCTTTACCATTTTGTCCCTCCTGTGGTTTGTATCATTGCTTTATTGTTTAGTCACACCAATCTTTAACTTGGTGCGCAATTAGATTGTACGCAATATGACGTGCGCTTGTCAATGAAAATTTTGAATCAGAATCCTTATTTACAATGGTTGGCAGATTTTTCGGCATATTATTCCGCAATATATCAAAAGATTCCGCAATATATCAAAATGGATTGATATATTGCGGAATCTTGCGTATAA
>CAVJBW010000148.1:0-2544 GCA_963647625.1 Lachnospiraceae bacterium | reverse complement strand
GTATTTTAAATGGATAGATAGGAATATAAGAATATGAAAAATTGTAAACAAATAGCAATTGAGTGGGGATTGTCTGAACGTACCATTAGTTCTCTTTGCAAACAAGGGAGGATTGACGGAGCGGTAAAGGTGGGCAAAAGCTGGCAAATTCCGGACGAGGCTATAAAACCGGACGATGGAAGAATCTCATCTGGGAAATATGTCGGTTCATTAGCTAAAGTGACAAAGAAGCCGTTGCCTATCGGCATTTCTGATTATGTTAGGGCGCAGGCTGATTATTATTATGTGGACAAAACTTTGCTTATAAAGGAGTTTTTGGATCAAAAACCATTGGTTTCCTTATTTACAAGGCCGCGACGCTTCGGAAAAACTTTGAATATGGATATGCTCAGAGTCTTCTTTGAAATTTCAAATGAGGATACAAGTAAATATTTCGAGAACAAGGCGATCTGGAAATGTGGTATGGAGTATCGCAAAGAACAAGGAAAATATCCGGTCATTTTCCTTACCTTCAAAGATGTTAAGTTTGATTCTTGGAGTGCTACCCTTGATAAGATTAGGGACCTTTTGCAGGAAGAATTCGGTAGGCATCAGGAACTTGCGAACAGCGATAAGCTAGAGGAGTATGAAAAGGCATATTTTGCGAGGGTGATAGATGGTGCTATGTCAGAAGTAGACTTAACTGCTGCGTTAGCGAAGTTGTCTCAGATGCTTACGAAACATTATGAGAAAGCTCCGGTTATTATCATTGATGAATATGATACTCCGATTCAGGAGGGGTATTCTAAAGATTTTTATGATGAAATAATTGGATTTATGAGAAACTTTTTCTCAGGAGCGTTCAAGGACAATAAAAATCTTACCTATGGATTTTTGACAGGAATCCTTAGAATTGCTCAGGAGAGTATCTTTAGTGGACTTAATAATTTAACAGTGAATTCAGTAATGGATGATGCATATGACGAGTTTTTTGGATTTACTGCCTCGGATGTCAAAGAAATGCTTGCGTATTATGGAGTGGATGATAAGGAGGAAGAATTAAGAACTTGGTATGATGGTTATTTATTTGGATCTACAGAAATTTATAATCCGTGGTCGGTAATTAATTATATTTCAAGGGGCTGTATTCCTCAGGCCTATTGGGTAAACACTGGAAGCAATGAAATTTTGGAGGATGTATTAAAGACGGCGACGGATGATATTACAGAGAGACTGCATTCCTTGCTGCAAGGGGAAAGTGTTATTGCTAGAATTGATCAGAATGTTGTTTACAGGTCTTTGGCGGATGACCCAGCAAATATCTATAGTTTACTGTTGGTGGCTGGCTATTTAAAGACGCCTAAGAAAGAACTTCAGGCTGATGGTTCTTATCTGTGCGAGGTGAGGATTCCTAATAGGGAGATTGCGGCTGTATACAAGAGCGAGATTTTGTCACATTTGATGCAGATAGGGGCAATTACCAGGACAACTGCAAATAAGATTGCGGAAAGTCTTTACACTAATGATTCAAGGAAATTGCAGAGTGCTATAGCGGAATATATGGATAAATCCATAAGCTTTTATGATGCAGGGGCGGAGGGCTTTTATCATGGATTGCTTCTTGGACTGATTGCTTTGATGGATAATCAATATAAGATCAAGTCAAACAGGGAGTCAGGAGATGGACGATATGATCTTTGCCTGATTCCTAGAGAGAAGAGGCATCCTGGAATTATTATGGAACTTAAATGGAAAAAGGATGCAAGTGAAGATAAGCTTATCGAACTTGCTGATGAGGCATTAGTTCAGATTGATAAGCAAAGATATGACTCACAAATAAAGGAAGATAATGATTGTGAGATTTTGAAACTTGGAATTGCATTTTCTGGAAAGAGAGTATGCGTTAAAACAAATAGTTGATGACAAAGAACCTCATTAGAAAATTAAAACTAAGAAAGCAGGAGACTATGAACATTACAGTTTATCTAGGAGCAAACGAAGGTAATACAACGTCACTTAAGAAGGCTGTCACAGAGCTTGGAAATTGGATTGGGCAGAGCGGAAATGCCCTTGTCTACGGCGGCTCGAGATCGGGCCTTATGGGAGTGCTTGCGGACAGTGCGTTAAATGCTGGCGGAGAAGTTACAGGAGTCGAGCCGGAATTCTTTATCGAGAAGGAATTTCAGCATGATGGTTTGACGGAGCTTATCGTAACGAAGGACATGTCGGAACGAAAAAATAAAATGATAGAGCTAGGAGATGCCTTTATTGCCTTTCCGGGTGGAACCGGCACCTTAGAAGAGATAGCAGAGGTTATGTCAAAGGTATCCTTGAATCAGCTTGATGCGCCATGCATTATTTACAATCTTGATGGCTATTATGACAGCCTAAAGGCCCTGCTTTCCCACATGATAGATATGGGATTGTCTTCTAAAGACAGGCAGGAGGGGATTTACTTCGTAGAAAATTTGGAGCAGATTAAAAAATTGTTATCATGATTAAAGCGCAGAAAGCGTTGCGAAAGTCCTATGACAAATGTTATTATAATAACGAAAGTCATAGGAC
>CAVJBW010000147.1:0-4209 GCA_963647625.1 Lachnospiraceae bacterium | reverse complement strand
TTTTCCCCAGATCAGTCTGGGGCTGTAGAAGTGCTCTTTTCCTTGGGAGGCCTTATCGTTATTGCCGATGCAGGAGGCTGCACCGGAAATATCTGCGGATTTGATGAACCTAGGTGGTTTGGACAAAAAAGTGCAGTATTTTCAGCAGGACTGCGTGATATGGATGCTATATTAGGGAGAGACCATCAGCTCATAGACAAAATCAAAGATGCCAATGACCAGATAGGAGGCAACTTTGTAGCAATTATAGGAACTCCGGTTCCTGCTGTTATTGCCACGGATTTTAGAGCCTTAAAGAAAATGGCAATGAAAAAGTGTCATACCCAGGTACTTTCCATCGAATGCACAGGAACGAGACTCTATGATGAAGGAGCAAGTCAGGCTTACCTAGAGCTCTTTCGTACTTTTACCGTGCCAAGCTCACAAAAAGAACATGCCCTTGGTATCTTAGGTCTGATTCCTTTGGATATTAGTCGCTTAGAGGCCAAGAGAATATTAAAAGAAAAGTATCTAGATTATGACGAAATCTATTGTTATGGAATGGAAGATGGCCTTGAGGCAATCAAACAGGCATCAAGGGTGGAAAAAAATATCGTGGTATCTCCTGCGGCCTATCAGGTGGCCAGATATTTAGAAGAAGAATATGGAATTCCTTATGAATTTGCTTTTCCTTTTCCGCAAATAGAACAGATGAGTCAGTTTGAACATCAAAAGATTTTAATTGTAGGTCAACAAGTTGCTGCATGGCAGCTAAGGCAGTCTCTTGAAGAGCGAGGCAACCAGGTAAGAGTGGGAACTTGGTTTATGCAGCTAGAACAACTAACCAGGCCAGAGGATGTACATTTTGAAAGAGAAGAAGACTTTATTGATTATGTCATGGAGGAGGACTTTGATGTGATTATTGCAGATAAGGTCTTTCAAAGACCACTAAAAGACTTTTCGGGTGTCTTTGTAGAAGTAGCACATTTTGCAGTATCAGGGACGCTAGTTTAGGAGGAGCCTATGATCAGCCAAAAAAAAGATAGCAAGATCGAATATCATACCTATCACATTCTTGTATTTGGCATTGTACAAGGAGTAGGCTTTCGGCCCTTTGTTAGCCGGATTGCTAGGGACAATTCCCTGAAAGGAAGCGTAGCAAATAAGGGCTCCTATGTAGAAATATTTGCCCAGGGACACCCCGCTTATCTAGAGCAATTTCTAAAGGACCTTAGAAAAAAGGCTCCAGAGCGGTCTGCTATACTCAAGATTAAGGTACTAGAAGTGGAACGAGGGCCCTATAGGGAATTTGAAATCATAGAAAGTGAAAAGGAAAAAGGAGATATCTTCGTCTCTCCGGATATTGCCACTTGTGATAAATGCAAAGCAGAGCTATTTGACCCTAAAAACCCTCGCTATATGCATCCCTTTATTAATTGTACTGCTTGTGGGCCTAGGGTGACGATTTTAGATGCTATGCCTTATGATCGAGAGCGTACTAGCATGAAAGAGTTTCCCATGTGCCCCGATTGCGAAAAAGAATATTATGACCCAGCAAGTAGGCGCTATGATGCCCAGCCGGTATGCTGCAACAAGTGTGGTCCAGTTCTTTCTTTACTTGGAAGGAAGGAGAAAAAAAGCCAAGCACTTACCTTTGCCAGAAAAGCAATATTAGAGGGAAAGATTATTGCAATTAAGGGAATTGGAGGCTTTCATCTATGCTGCGATGCCAATAATAATCAGGCGGTAAGTCGCCTTCGAACATTGAAAAATAGACCAGATAAGCCATTTGCAGTTATGATGAAGGATTCTAGTAGTGTTTTCAAGTACTGCAAGGTAGAGCCTTATCAAATGGAAGTATTGCAGGGACATCAAAAGCCGATTATCTTGTTAGACAAAAAGAAGGAGCTAGCACCTTTGGTTGCGCCTAACAATCCAAGGATCGGTGTTATGCTTCCTTATGCACCCGTGCATATGCTTTTGTTTGATTATGAGGATGACATTGATTTTGATCTGGATGCTCTGGTGATGACTAGTGGGAATGTCTCGGGAGCACCCATTTGCAGAACGAATGAGGATGCTCAGGAACAGCTAGAAGATTACTGTGATTATATTTTGACCCATAACCGGAAGATTCGTCTTAGAGCGGATGATTCTGTCATGGACTTTTATCAAGAACAGCCTTATATGATTCGAAGATCAAGAGGCTATGCTCCTTTGCCGGTGATGGTCAAGGAAAGTCTTTCCGGCCAGGTTCTAGCAATGGGAGGAGAGCTGAAAAATACCTTTTGCCTAGGGAAAAACCAGCTGTTTTATCCCTCTCCTTATGTGGGGGATATGGAAGATCTGCGCACCGTAGTTGCATTAGAAGAATCCATTCAAAGGATGGAAGAACTACTAGAGATTCGTCCTAGCCTTGTGGTCTGTGATCTTCATCCAAGATACAATACCACCATGGTAGCCAAGGAACGAAATCTTCCTTTGTTGCAGATTCAGCATCATTATGCCCATGTCTTATCTTGCATGGCGGAAAATGATCTATCTTCAGAGGAAAAGGTCATAGGCATTTCCTTTGATGGAACAGGCTATGGCACCGATGGCACTATATGGGGCGGAGAAATCTTAATCAGTGATTATGATGGATTTGAAAGAGCTGCCTCAATCAAACCCTTTCTTCAAGTTGGTGGCGATATTGCTTCTAAAGAAGGATGGCGCATTGCAGCTTCTATGCTAGTGAGCCTGTATGGCAAAGAAAAGGCGATGCAGATAGCACAGCAGATTGACCTTGCAAGTCAAAAGGAGATGGCTTTGATAGATGCCATGGCCCAAAAGAGAATCAATAGTATAGAATCTACAAGTGCAGGTCGTCTATTTGATGCAGTTAGTGCGATTCTAGGAATTTGCAAAAAGTCCACCTTTGAAGGACAGGCTTCTACTTGGCTTGAGTATCAGGCGCAGGAGTATGAACAAAAGGCTCTATGTAATGAGGCGCAGGATACTTATGCACAGGATAGGCTAGAGCTTGTAGAGCCTAGAGTAGAAGAGGGCAGATGGATATTGCCCACCCATCAGCTACTTGGAATGATTGTGGAAGAAAAGATAAAAGGAGTCGATTGCCAAAGATTGGCTTATTTGTTCCATGAAATGTTAAGTAGACAAATTGTAAATGTTTGCCTTGAAATTACAAAAGAAAAAAAACTCACTTCTGTTGTTTTTACAGGAGGAGTCTTTCAAAATAAATTATTGCTAAAGCTATGTCATGAAAAGTTAGCTGAGTTAGAATACAAGATCTATCATCATAGTCTGATACCACCCAATGATGGAGGCTTGTGTCTAGGTCAGGCCATAGCAGGAATGTATCACTTGAACAAAATGGGAATAGATGAAAAAAATTAGGAGGAAGAGAAGATGTGTGTAGGATTATCCGCAAAGGTTGTCGGTCTAAAGGATGGAAAGGCTGTTGTTGATGCAAAGGGAGCGACAAGAGAGATTTCAGCCCAGTTGTTAGAGGACTTAGAGCCAGGGGATTATGTTATGGTTCATGCAGGAGTTGCCATTGCCAAAATCTCTCAGACAGATGAGGAAGAAGCCGGAGAAATTCTAGGACTTTTATAGAATATAGAGGGAAGAAAAGTGTCTGAAATTTTAGAAAAAGCAAAAAGTATTATTGAAAATTATCAGGGGCCAAAGCTTCGAATTATGGAAGTATGTGGGACCCATACCCATGAAATCTTTCGCTTGGGAATTCGCCATATTTTACCAGATTCCATAGAATTAATTTCTGGACCTGGATGTCCAGTATGTGTTACTCCGGTTGAATTTATTGATGAGGCCGTGATGCTGGCCTTAGAGAAGAAGGCGATGATCTGTACTTTTGGAGATTTGATCCGAGTACCAGGCAGCACCATGAGTCTAGCGGATGCAAGAAGTAAAGGAGCCGAAATTAAGATTGTCTATACACCTACGGATGCGGTAGAAATAGCTAAGAAAAATCCAGATAAAGAGGTCGTATTTTTGTCTGTTGGCTTTGAAACAACAACGCCAGGAGCGGCTCTTTCGGTTCAGATGGCCAAGGAAGATAAGGTCCTTAACTATTCTATTTTAACAGCTAACAAGACCATGCCAATGGCTTATCAGGCATTGAAATTAAGCGCCGATGCTTTCCTATATCCAGGACATGTCAATGCGATTACAGGAGAAGAAGAATGCAGAAAGCTGTATGAAGAAGAG
>CAVJBW010000146.1:0-4228 GCA_963647625.1 Lachnospiraceae bacterium | reverse complement strand
GCGCAAAATTGAAAATTGCAAACCGGAAACAGTTAATACAAATAAAATAAATACTCTACTAAATATAACACTCATAATTACTACCAAACTTTTCGGTCAAAGGACTGAAAAAAGAAGTTTCTATCCAATCTAGAAACTTCTTTTTCTATCAAAAATCAATCAAACGAATCAAACGACTAAGCTTATTTGCCAAGATTTCATGTTCTGAAGGCATCATATGCACACTATCCTGTCTCGATGTTCTTACATAAGCAGCTGCATTTACAAAAACGCATCCATACTGCTGAGCAATTTGTTCATATAAAGCAGGCAGTTCCTTTGATTTTCCAATCGCACTTTCATCAAAAGAAAAATTAAATGCAGATGTCCTGATCCTGCTTCCAATAGTTGGCGGTGCCATCAGGATAATCCTCGGTGAAAATCCTTGCTTTTCCTTGGTAAAAGAAATCGTCTCGCGAATCAAGGTTTCCATGCCTCTAGCCACATCAATTGCTGATGCATTATATTGTTTTTTTAAGTCGTTTGTTCCAAGCATAAAAATCACCATATCCAATGGCTTATGAGAATTCAAACAAGGTCTTAAATAATCATATCCATTCTTCCATGGTTCTTTATTATCGCTAAAAACTGTTGTTCTGCCATTACAGCCTTCCTCGATAATGGTACACATATCTTGAAGTTTTTCCTGCAATAGTCCGGTCCATCTTGTTTTTTCGGAATAACGCATACCATTTAAAGGGTTGTATCCATAGGTATTCGAATCTCCATAACATAAAATCGATTTCATAAAAGCCCACCCAAATCTAATTTTATTGATTTCATTAACAACTATATACAAAACATATCTGAAATTATATCATTTTTTACTAATAAACTCAATGCTCTTCCTAGGAAATTACCCTCTTGCTAAGCCATTTTGAGCTTTTAAAACGAGCCACATAAAGAATACTTCTTGCCAGTTCATCTAATGCCGTAGCAATCCATACCCCTAACACTCCTAGGCCCATCCAAGATGCCAGAACATAACTCATAAATACACGAACCAAGAACATGGTAAGTATTGCCACGGTCATGGAATATCTGCCATCTCCTGATGCCCTAAAGATACAAGGCATTACAAACGAGGTCGGCCATACTACAATGGATGAAATGCCATGTAAGATCAAGATCTGTATGGCTGCGTGAGTCGCCTGTGGTGACAAGCCATACCAATTTGTGATTGCCGGCAGCAAAAGCCATATTACCACATTCATGATCAACATTCCAAGATAGGTCATTTTGTGGATCTTTATCGTATAATATTTTGCCTGTTCTTGCTGATTTGCCCCTAGACATTGGGACACTACCGCCACAATAGCTAGTTGCGCAGCGGAGCCTACCAGGGTCTGAAAACTCGCCACCGTATTGCTTAAGGCATTGGCTGCGATTGCATAAGTCCCAAAGGAAGATACCAGGGATAATACCGTGATTTTTCCAATATGAAACATGCTATTTTCGATTCCATTTGGCAAGGCAACAATCAAAATGCTTTTAATCATCTTCCTTTCCCACTGGAAAGTGAGCTTTCTCGGCAGGTGAACCTGCAAGGCAGGATTCTTAAGCAAAGATAGAATAATTACCGCTGAGATGATCCTAGCGCACAAAGTCGGCAGCGCTACTCCTTCTGTTCCCATCTTGAAAGCGAAGATGCAGACTGCATTTCCTCCAAAATTAATAAAATTCATAAGGAGAGAAATCTTCATGGGAGTTTTCGAATCTCCCATAGAGCGAAACAAGGCGGCTCCTGCGCTATACAAAGCTAAAAAAGGAATCGATGCAGATACAATCAGCAAGTAAGTCCTAGCATAATTTTCTACATCTTTCTGAATCTGACCAAAGATTCCATGTAAAATCAGATTTTGCCCTAAGTAAACCAACACCATGACGATCAGGGATAGAAAAAGCATAAACCACACAATCTGATTGGTTGCTTTGCATGCATTTTCCTCATCCTTTTTTCCAATATATTGTCCTGCTACAACAGCCCCTCCAGTTGCCGCAGCAAAAAATAACATATTCAGTAGATTAAAGCAGGAATCTACCAAGGAAACTCCTGAGACAGCTGCTTCTCCTACATGGGCAATCATCAAAGAATCCAAAAGCCCTACTAGGATATTAAGGAATTGCTCTATAATCAAAGGAACAAATAAGACGATCAGAGCCCTATTAGAAAACAATTCATCTTTTAAATCCTCTCGTCCAACTTCTACCTGTCGTCCGACTCTTCCAGCACTAAAAAATATGGTGTCAAATTCTTCGGCTGTCTGGTCAATGGTTGTTTGGAAAAATTTCTTCATACCAATAGGACTACAGCCCCCATGAACATAACCTGTTAGGGGCAAGAGTTCTTTGGATTTTACCATTTCAACCTTTTTTTCTCCAACGACTTTGGCCGCCTTTTTTAAGTCTAGTTCTTTATTTACTGGAATTACAAAAACATAATGCACCTTGGAATGTCCAATCGTAACCAAGGTCTTGAAGGTTTGATTCGGATTTTGCCCCATTGCTTTTGCAACTTCTTCTCCGCTGACACTTGCATCTAGATCATGCTGATAGGGCTGGTAAGCTACCTTTTTTTGATCTAGCAAGCGCATTACATTGGTCTTTTCTTCTTTTTTCACCTAGATTACCTCGCCTATGCCTTGATTGCCCAGCGCATTTTGGTGGATTTCGCTCTTGGATTTGTTATACACTCTTCTTTAGATGGACGAATCACCTGATGCGCTATGTCTTTATATTCCCCTAATCGCATCCAATCCTTAAATGCTTTTTTTACTAGCCGATCTTCTCCTGAATGAAAGGTCAATATGGCTACCTTGCCATCTGGATTTAATACATTCGGCAGCTTTTCCATCAGCTGATATAAGACTTCATATTCTTGATTCACATCAATTCTAAGGGCCTGAAAAGTCCTTGCACAAGACTTTTTGATTGCTTCTTTTCTTTCTTCTTTTGGTAAGAATTCCAAGGCCTTTTCAATGACTTCTTTTAGCTGCAAGGTCGTTTCTATCGGTTCTTTTTCTTTCAAGCGACGTACAATATTTTTTGCAATTTCTTTGGCATATGGCTCATCGGAATTTTCTATCAATAGTCCTGTCAGTTCTTCTTGGTCTAGCTGCTTTAAGCGCTGGGCAGCGCTAATTCCTTTGGTTGGATCCATACGCAAATCCAATGGCCCATTGGCCTTGTAGGTAAAGCCCCTTTGAGGATTGTCAATCTGCATGGAAGAGACGCCCAAGTCAGCTAAGACAAAATCGAACTTGCCCTCTTCTTGTGCCACCTGATCGATGTTGGCAAAGTTGGTTAGTTTGACGGTAAAAATATCCTCTCCAAATCCTTTTTTTCGAAGACGCTGCAAGGTCTTTTGAGATTCTATGGGATCCACATCTAAGGAGTACAGATGTCCTTTTCCTTGCAATCTTTCTAGCATTTTTTGGCTATGGCCTCCATATCCTAAGGTGCAATCAAGTCCCCTTTGGCCTGGCTTAATATCTAGGAATTCCAAGATCTCATCTACCATAATAGGAATATGACTTCCTGCAGGCGTAGAGCCTTTGTTAATCACATGTTGTGCGATTTCACCATATTTGTCTAGATCATGTTCCTTATATTTTTCTTCGAATTTCTTTGGATATTTTCCAGAATAATGCACCCTTCTTTTGTGTTCTTCCATTTAGCTACTCCTCTTTGCGCTTCTCTCTTTAGCAAACTTAATATAAGTAAGCCGCCACACCAAGTGTAGCGGCCCGTTGCTCTTATTGAAATTTTTCCTGTACCAACTGACATATAAAATCAGCAGTTTTTTCAAATCCTAGTAAGGAGCTATCAATCATAACCTGTCTGGTATATCGATCTCCTCTATAAGTTCCGGTGATATATTTATGACGAGCATGAAGGGCAAGCTCTCGGTCCTTGTGCATTTCCATTGCCTTCTTCTCATCTAGATTATATTCCTTCATAATATGCTCTACTTTATCTTTTTTAGGAGCATAAATATAAATATTCAAGACGTCATCTCGCTCTTTTAAGAAATAATTACTGCTACGTCCTACAATAACGCAGGATTCTTGCTGAGCCAATTGCTTAATGGTCTCTCCTTGCAATTTGATGACCTCTTTGGAAAGGTTCACATAAAAGAGCCCGTATCCAGTCTCTCTTCCGTACATAACACCTTTTTGCATATCTGCTT
>CAVJBW010000145.1:0-4321 GCA_963647625.1 Lachnospiraceae bacterium | reverse complement strand
GCTCAGACCTTTCAGGTGAAGGTAGCAGATATTGGAGAGGATAGTGTTCTTCTAGAATGTACCTTGCCAGTGCGAAGAAACAATGAGCTGATTACCTATTTGAAAAAGAGATTTAAGGTGGTAGAAATCATTCGAGGAGGAGCTGTGGCAGCAGAATCCTTAAGTACTTCCTGTCGATAGCTTGTGCTTGACACTTTCTAGCAAAGGTTTATAATAATACATAGATGCGCTGCGAAGGGACAATGGAGTCTAGTCGGAGGCGCATTTTGTGTGGAGGAAATATTAATGGATATCAAATTTGTAAAAAGAGACGTGCTAAAAGAAAAGCCAGATCAGAAGAATCTTGGATTTGGCAAATATATGACAGACTATATGTTTGAGATTGATTGGATTAAGGGAGAAGGATGGGTCAATCCTCGTATTATCCCATATGCACCAATCGAAATGGATCCAGCATCTGTTGTCTTGCATTATGCACAAGAAACCTTTGAAGGACTGAAGGCATATCGTACAAAAGATGGTTCAATTCAGCTCTTTAGACCAGAAATGAATGCTAGAAGAATGCAGCGCTCCAATGAAAGATTATGTATGCCAGCTCTTGATGAAGAGACTTTTATTGAAGCAGTAAAGGCTCTTGTTAATGTAGAAAAAGATTGGGTTCCTTCTGAAGAAGGTACTTCTCTTTATATTCGACCAGTAGTATTTGCTAGTGAATCAGCTCTTGGAGTACATATGGCAAATGCATACAAATTCTTAATTATCTGCTGCCCAGTAGGTGCTTATTATCCAGAGGGCATCAATCCAATCAAGATTTTGGTAGAAGATGAGCTGGTTCGTGCAGTAAAGGGTGGAACTGGATTTACCAAGTGTGGTGGTAATTATGCAGCTTCTATTCTAGGTCAGGTTAAGGCTGAAAAGATGGGCTGTACCCAGGTTCTATGGTTAGATGGTAATCAGCGCAAATATGTAGAAGAAGTTGGAACCATGAATATCATGTTCAAGATTGATGGCGAAATCTACACAGCTCCAATTGATGGAACTGTTCTTCCAGGTGTTACCCGTGATTCCATGATTCAGATCTTGAAGGAATGGGGATATAAGGTTCATGAAGAGCATGTATCCATTGATGATATTATGAAAGCTGGTCACGAAGGCAAGCTAGAAGAAGTCTTTGGAACCGGTACAGCAGCTGTTATTTCACCAGTTGGAGAGTTGGTATATAAGGATGATAAAGTAACCATCAACGAGTTCAAGATTGGTGACTTAACACAGAAATTATATGATGAATTAACCGGTATTCAATGGGGCAATATTGAAGACCGCTTTGGATGGACTCAAAAGATTTAAGGAGTTCTTAATAAAATCATCACCATATGTTAACGAAATAATCACCTCCGGATGATAAAATGCTAGTACATTTTAGAATCAGGAGGTGAATTTATGTTTCGAAAAGATGAACTTGGATATATGGAAAGTCCAAAAAAAATAGGGAACATCGTGATCCTACTTGTGATTTTAGCATCCATTATTTTAGGTGGCTGTGTGGTAGCAAAAAAAATTGCAATCAGAACCAGTCAAGAGACCGTTTATGAAACCACAAGATTGGATCCTACAGGAGACGCTTAGGATGAAAGTGGAAAAAACTTGGCTGGGATTAATGAAAAAAGCCGACTTTAAGGAAATAGGAAAAGCGCTTGGAATCGACCAGGTGACAGCACGTCTACTTAGAAACAAAGACTTGCTTACCATAGAAGAAATGAAGGATTATCTGTATCCTGATGATAGCAAGCTGCACGATCCTATACGGATGAAAGATATTGATAAAGCAGCCAGGATTTTGAAACAGAAGATAGAAGAAAATAAACCAATCCATATTATTGGAGACTATGATGTAGATGGAATCAGTGCCACCTTTATTTTATATAAAGCCTTGACATTACTAGGCGGAAGGGTGAGCTGGGACATCCCCCATAGAATCTATGATGGATATGGAATTAATGTTCAAATGGTAGAAAAAGCCGCTAGGATGGGGGCTGATACGATTGTTACCTGTGATAATGGTATAGCCGCATTTGAAGCCATAGAAAAGGCGAGAGAGCTAGGGATGAGCATCATTGTCACAGACCACCATGAAGTTCCGGTGGATGAAGCTTCATGTCAGCGCATCGTAAATGCGCATGCAGTGGTAGATCCTAAACAGATGGATTGTCACTATCCATACAAACAGCTGTGTGGAGCGGCTGTAGCCTATAAACTCATGCTTTCCTTGTATGAACTGCAAGGGGCAGATACCAGTCTTCTAGATCCTTTGCTGGAAAATGTAGCAATGGCTACGGTAGCAGATGTGATGCCTCTGACAGGGGAAAATCGTATCTTAGTAAAAATCGGTCTTGAAAGGCTTCAAGCAACTGAAAATATGGGACTAGCTGCGCTAATGAGACAAAAGAATCTAAATCCCTCTAACATGAAGGCTTATCATATTGGCTTTGTACTAGGTCCTTGTTTAAATGCAGCAGGGCGATTAGATACTGCCAAAAAGGCCATAGAGTTGCTGTTGTCAGAAGATGAAAATCGCTGCGAGCAGCTTGCCGAAGAACTTATTGCTCTGAATGAAGAGCGAAAAGAGATGACAAGGCAAGGCACCCTTCAGGCCGTGGATTATGTGGAAGAGCATTATGATGAAAAGAGAATGGTATATGTGATCTACCTTCCTATGATTCATGAAAGTATTGCAGGAATTATTGCGGGACGTATTCGGGAAAAATATAATAGACCGACCTTTGTAATCACAAGGGCCGAAGACGGCTTAAAAGGGTCAGGTCGCTCTATTGATGCTTACAATATGTATGAAGAAATCTGCAAATGCGCTGATGTGCTCAGCCGATTTGGTGGCCATGCTATGGCAGCAGGGATTTCTCTACAAGAAGAGAATCTTGAAATTTTTTCTGAGAGGATCAATGAACTAGCATCTCTTAGTCAAGAGGATATTAAGAAAAAATATTATATCGACGTGCCTATGCCCTTTGCCTATGCAAGGAAAGATTTAATCGAAGAATTTGCCTTATTAGAGCCTTTTGGTCGAGGCAATGACAATCCTTTATTTATGCAAAAGGATGCTACGGTTCTAAGCGCCAAGGTATTAGGTATCAAGCAAAATCTACTAAAGCTTGAAGTGAAGACTTCGGAAGATGCTTATAGAGCACGATATGAGCTGGTTGCCTTTGGAGAAAAAATCATAGAATTTCAAGAATATATTACCAATAAATATGACGCAAATACCTTAGAGCTTCTAGAAAAAGGTCGGGCAACGGTTGTTATGTCTTTTGTTTATCGGCCCCAGCTTCATGAATATAACGGATTCGAAAGTATCCAATTTGAGATCGTCGATTTTAAGTAGAATCCTTTATAGCAATATGGTATCATGAAAACAGTGCATCAATGCTATATTGCAGAAAATGAGGATAGAAGATGTTTGGGAAAAAAGAGCGAAAAAAAGAAATCGACAATGAAAAACAACTAATCCGTGAAGAATATGGAGAAAAATCAAAGAAGGCTTTTGGCATGGCGGAGGAGATCAAGGGCCATTGCGTCCTAGCTCAAGACAATCAAAAGCTATTAGATCAAAGCCTAGCACAGATCGCAGAATATATACAAAGTACGGAAGAGATGGCCATAGGGCAAGAAGAAATAGATGCTAAGGCAGGCGGATTCTACCAGAATTTGTTGAAAAAGGCAGAGGAAGAAGCTACGCTGCAAGAAGAAGTAATCAGACTCTTTGACCAAGAAAAAGAGGACCTATATAAAGTGGTAGATGATAATAAGCATTTTACCTCCCCGGCAAAGGCATTAAGCCAGTTTTCTTCCCAGCTAGATGGTCTCTTTCAACAATTAGATTCCCAGCAGGAAAAAGCAGAAAAGCTTTCTAGGGAAATGAGCGTATCGGCTCTCAATGCAGCAATTGAAGCCGGACGATTAGGAAGCGTTGGAAACCAATTTATGATTGCAGCCCAAGACGTTCGGGACTTGGCAGAAGATTATGACAATGTAACAAAAGAAGTCAGAGATATTGTAGTAGAAATACAGACTTTGAAAGAAGAATACGAAAAGCAGCTAGCCTATTTAAACCAGCTACTGAAGGACAATAATATCAATATGTCAAAGGCAGCAGCTTCCTTTGAACAGGTGCAAACAAAGGCCCACCAGCTAGAGATGAGCCAGCTTTTAGACCAGTTAAAACAAGAAAATGAAATCCATGATTTTTACAAGGATCATACACAAAAAGTCAAGATTTCTTCTCAAAATGCAGTGGGAAGGATTCAAC
>CAVJBW010000144.1:3072-4344 GCA_963647625.1 Lachnospiraceae bacterium | reverse complement strand
ATCTGATATTGGTCTTTGGTGCTGTCTTTCACCCCATATTTATATTCTTCCGGCCAAAATGGAAGATCTTCCAAACGCCATTTTTTATATTTTGGATCATAGCTTTCTGGATAAACCAATTCTACTAGATGGCCATAACACCAAGTGATTACATATTGATCATTTTCCATATAATGGCGATTTGACCCACTTGGCACATGTAGGACTTTTGCATAATCTCTAGCAGCAGAAGGTTTTTCTGTAATAATTAGTTTTCTAGACAAATATGTTTTCAATCCTTTCTTTTTATCTCAAATTAAAAATCTGTCAATCTAATAAGTTTTACATAATCAAGCTTTTGAGCTAATGATTTTAGCTTGAGATCAAAATCATCAAGTGCAAACAGATAATAATAGTTTGCTTCTATTTTCGCTTGTTTCGTAATCTCTAATAGATCCTTAAAATCATTAGCAGAAACCAATCTTTCTTGCCAATAACATTTGGCAACAAGCTTTTGTCGAATCAAATCTTGAGCTACAATATCAAGATTGCCCTTTTTCCCGATCCAAGGACTGAACTTGCTGATTTTCAAAGGGAGCTGATTAGAATAATCCATTAACATAAGATATTCTTTACAGACCTTAGCAAAGTAGGTGCTCAAATATTCCTCTATACTACGGGCAATATATTTTTCATAAAAGGCTCTAGGCTCCATCTTGGCAAGTTGTGATTTATGTCCATAAACAAACTTAAACCAAAAATTAACAAAATGGTTGCTGATGATATATATGCCCTTTTGGACCTGATCCCATCCACTTGTTTCAAAAGATTGCACCTTTTCTATAATATCAAATGCAGCAAGATTTTTTAGATAAACCAAAATCTTAGCCCGGCTAAAACCTGTTTGTTCATATAGATCATTGAGCTTATGCTTTCCTTGTGCAATCTCATAGAGAATGGCTGTATAGGTGCTTATTTCCCGCAGTTCCTGGGAAATATAGCTTTCCGCTTCTTCAAATAAGGGACTATTTCTAGTCAAGATCAAATCTATGATATTGTCTTGCACGGATTTATTCGTATCAATATAACTTAAATACCTAACGCACCCTCCAAAAATACCATAAAGCATAACAAGTTCCTTGGTATTATACATACTAAAATTGCGTACAAAATCCAAAAAACTCCAATTCTCAAATTTATATACTTTTATGTCTTTTCGTGGGCCATTTTCAAAGCTTGGCAACAGGTCTTTTTTCATATAAGAAAGTTCTGAAGTAATCAAGACGAAAAGAA
>CAVJBW010000144.1:0-2970 GCA_963647625.1 Lachnospiraceae bacterium | reverse complement strand
CTTCTTGCTAGCTGCTGATATTGTAACTGATTCGATGTATTTAAGGCTTGATAATAGATTCCATTCTTTTGGTTTAAGAATTCTAATATGGTACTTGTTTTTCCATTACCTCTAGCACCATAAAGTACCAAGACCTGACTCTCTTCATGAAAATAAGCTTGATTTAGTCTGTGTAAATCCTTTGTTTTGTTCTTCAATCCTATCACCAACTTATATACCAAAGTGCTAATATTATATCATTCTTAAATTTTATGCACAAGAAAAGCCAGAATAGATTCTGGCTTTTGTACTAATCAAATCTTATTTTTTTGTAATATATCCTTGGGCTTTCAATAGTTCTGCACAAAGGACAGCTCCACCAGCAGCTCCACGAATCGTATTGTGAGAAAGTCCTACGAACTTATAATCATAAATAGAATCTTCTCTTAGTCTTCCTACACTAATACCCATACCATTTTCATAATTCACATCTAATTGAACCTGAGGACGATTGTCTTCTTCTAGGTATTGAATATATTGCTTAGGAGCACTTGGCAAATCAAGCTCTTGTGGCAGTCCCTTAAACTCAACCATCTTTTGAATCAGCTCTTCTTTGGTTGGTTTCTTTTTGAACTTCACGAATACAGTAGCTGTGTGACCATAAAGAATTGGCACTCGAATACACTGACTTGTAATCTTAATATCATCTGCTGGAACAATGACTCCATCCTTTACTTCACCCCATAGGCGTAAAGGTTCTTTTTCACTTTTTTCTTCTTCTCCACCAATATATGGGATGATATTACCATCCATTTCTGGCCAGTCTTTAAAAGTCTTACCTGCACCAGAAATAGCCTGATAGGTAGATGCAATAACTTCATATGGTTCAAATTCTTTCCAAGCAGTAAGCACTGGTGCGTAACTTTGGATCGAACAATTCGGCTTTACTGCGATAAATCCTCTCGTGGTTCCTAGACGCTTCTTTTGTGCTTCAATTACTTCCATATGCTGTGGGTTAATTTCAGGCACTACCATTGGAACATCAGGAGTCCATCTATGTGCGCTATTATTTGAAACGACTGGAGTTTCTGTCTTGGCATATTCTTCTTCAATCTTTTTGATTTCCTCTTTTGTCATATCTACTGCACTAAAGACAAAATCAACATGACTAGCAACTTCTTCCACTTCATTTACATTTCGCACTACAATCTTTTTAACTGCTTGTGGCATTGGCTTTTCCAATTTCCAACGATCCGCAACAGCTTCTTCATAGGTAAGTCCAGCACTTCTTGGGCTTGCTGCAATCTCTGTTACTTCAAACCATGGATGTCCATCCAAAAGAGAAATGAATCTCTGACCAACCATTCCAGTTCCACCTAATATAGCAACTTTTAACTTTTCACTCATAAAATATTTTCCTCCTGTATCCTTTATCCCTTATATTAAACATTACTAGACTTGTGTCCGTACACAGTGAACATCTGTCCGTCTAGGATATGATAATATACTTAAGGACAAAATACAATACTTACCTTTTTGTTACTTCTATACATGCCATGCATTCTTTAAATATTCTTTTTCTTCTGCAATCACTTTAAGCATAGCTTCCTTGCCTGGAGCTCCTATCGTAAGACGTTTATTCACACAAGTTTCCATGGAAATTGCATCATAAATATCCTCTTCAAAGACTGGGGAAAATCCCTTTAATTCCTCAATTGTCAGCTCATCAATGGCTTTATTTTCTTCAATGCAATGAAGCACAATGGCCCCTATGATACCATGAGCATCTCTAAATGGTACTCCATGATTTACCAAATAATCTGCAGCATCTGTAGCATTTGTAAATCCACCATTTGCACTTTGACGCATATTTTCCTTTTTAAACTTTAAGGTAGAAAGCATTCCATCAAATAAAGCGATACAGCCCTTGGTAGTATCAATGGCATCAAAAGTCAATTCCTTATCTTCCTGCATGTCCTTATTATAGGCCAAAGGAATGCCCTTCATGGTAGTTAGTAAAGACATCAAGGCTCCATAGACACGACCGGTCTTTCCTCTCACAAGTTCTGCAATGTCTGGATTTTTCTTTTGAGGCATAATACTGCTTCCTGTACTATAAGCATCATCAATTTCAACAAATTGGTACTCATTGCTATTCCAAATAATGATTTCTTCAGAAAATCTGCTAAGGTGCATCATAATGGTTGCCATGGCAGATAAGAATTCTATTGCATAGTCTCGATCAGATACTCCATCCATAGAATTTAAGGTAGGTCCCTTAAAATCCAAAAGCTTGGCTGTATACTCTCGATCCAAAGGATAGGTGGTTCCAGCTAAAGCTCCACTTCCCAATGGACAATAATTCATTCTTTCATAGATATCATAAAGTCTTTGCCGATCTCTTTTAAACATTTCAAAGTAGGCTCCCATATGGTGAGCCAAAGTGATTGGCTGAGCCTTTTGCAAGTGTGTAAATCCAGGCATAATCGTTTCTGTATTCTGTTCCATGATTGAAAGAATGGTCTCTAATAGACTCTTTAGTAAAAGATCTGTTTCTTCCACCTCATGGCGGACATACATTCTCATATCCAAAGCCACCTGGTCATTACGGCTTCTACCAGTATGCAACTTTTTACCGGTATCTCCTAGCCTGTCAATCAAAGTAGCTTCTACAAAACTATGAATATCTTCATATTCTTCTGTAATGGAAAGGCTACCATCCTCTAACTCATTAAGAATATTTGTTAGTTCACTTACCAAATCTTCTTGTTCTTTATTTGTTAAGATTCCTTGCTTTCCAAGCATTTTTACATGAGCAATGCTGCCTGTAATATCCTGTTTGTACATTTTTTGATCAAAGGAAATCGATGCATTAAATGCATAAACTAATTGATCGGTCTGTTTGGTGAAACGTCCACCCCATAACTGTGCCATAATAATCCTCCTGTTTATTCATATTCTGTTCCATACATGTGCTGCAAAAAAGCTTTT
>CAVJBW010000143.1:0-4363 GCA_963647625.1 Lachnospiraceae bacterium | reverse complement strand
ATGTGATACCATCTATGTCACCTTAAATGCAGATGGTTCTTGTACGGTAGAGGACAATGGACGTGGCATACCAGTAGGAATGCACCAGAAGGGGGTATCAGCAGCCCGCATTGTCTTTTCCACTCTTCATGCAGGAGGCAAGTTTGATGATTCTGTCTATAAGACCTCGGGAGGTCTTCATGGAGTAGGTTCTTCCGTTGTAAATGCCCTATCTACTTTTATGGATGTGGAAATCAGCAGAGATGGTCAGATTCACCATGACCGATATGAACAGGGACATCCTACCGTAGAGCTGAACAAAGGTCTTTTGCCTGTTATTGGAAAAACAAAAAAGCATGGAACAAAGATTACTTTCCTGCCAGATCCGGAAATCTTTGAAAAAACCAGATTTAAGGAAGATGAGATTATCTCTAGGCTTCATGAGACTGCTTATTTGAATCCAAAGCTTACCATTGTCTATAAGGATCTAAGGGACGATCAGATTGTGGAAATGACCTTTCACGAAGAAGAGGGAATTGTAGGATTTGTAAAGGACTTAAATAAGAATTCTCATGCGCTTAGCGACGTCATCTATTTTAGTGGAGAAGCAGATCATATTGGGGTGGAAGTGGCCCTGCAATATACGGATGAATTTCACGAAAATGTCCTAGGATTTTGTAATAATATTTACAATGCAGAAGGTGGAGCCCACTTAACGGGATTCAAGACCACCTTTACTAGCGTTATCAATTCTTATGCGAGAGAACTAGGCATCTTAAAAGAAAAGGATGCCAACTTTACTGGGGCAGATGTTAGAAATGGCATGACGGCAGTCATCTCGGTGAAACATCCAGATCCAAGATTTGAAGGTCAGACCAAGACAAAACTAGACAATCAGGATGCTGCTCGTGTTACGGGAAAGGTAACAGGAGAGGAAATCCAGCTTTATTTTGATAAACATTTAGATCAGCTAAAGACAGTAATTGGATGTGCAGAAAAAGCAGCCAAGATTCGAAAAAGCGAGGAAAAAGCCAGAACCAATCTCTTGCAAAAACAAAAGTTCTCCTTTGATTCCAATGGAAAATTGGCCAATTGCGAAAGTAGAGATGCTTCCAAATGCGAGATTTTTATTGTGGAAGGAGACTCTGCAGGTGGTTCTGCCAAGACGGCAAGAAATCGTAATTTTCAAGCAATTTTGCCTATTCGAGGAAAAATTTTAAATGTAGAAAAAGCCAGTATTGATAAAGTACTTGCAAATGCAGAAATCAAGACCATGATCAATGCTTTTGGTTGTGGATTTTCGGAAGGTTATGGAAATGATTTTGACATTTCCAAGCTTCGCTATGACAAGATTATTATTATGGCAGATGCAGACGTGGACGGAGCCCACATCTCTACCTTGCTTTTGACCTTGTTCTATCGCTTTATGCCGGAACTTATTTTTGAAGGTCATGTCTACGTGGCCATGCCACCTTTGTACAAAGCCATGCCTGAAAAAGGGGAAGAAGAATATCTCTATGATGATGCAGCCTTAGAGAAATATCGCAAGACTCATAAAGGAAAATTTACCCTACAAAGATACAAAGGTCTTGGAGAGATGGATGCCCAGCAGCTGTGGGAAACAACTCTAGATCCCCAAAAGCGTCTCCTTCGAAAGATTGAAATTGAGGATGCTAGGATGGCTTCTGACGTGACAGCGATGTTAATGGGAACGGAAGTTCCACCAAGAAAGAAATTTATCTATGACCATGCACTTGATGCACAGTTAGATATTTAGGAGGGATGGACCTATGAGTGAAGAGCAATTAATTCGAACCGAATATTCAGACCTTATGCAAAAATCCTATATAGACTATGCTATGAGTGTAATCGTAGCAAGAGCTTTACCTGATGTGCGTGATGGTCTAAAACCAGTACAAAGACGAACTCTTTATGATATGCAGGAGCTAGGAATTCGTTATGATAAGCCTTATCGTAAGTGCGCCCGTATTGTAGGAGATACCATGGGTAAATATCATCCCCATGGAGATTCCTCTATTTATGATGCCCTAGTCGTGATGGCCCAAGATTTTAAGAGAGGTCTTCCTTTGGTGGATGGCCATGGTAATTTTGGTTCCATTGAAGGAGACGGGGCTGCCGCCATGCGTTATACAGAGGCCAGACTTGAGAAAGTAACTCAGGAAGTTTACCTAGCAGATCTTGATAAAGACGTGGTTGACTTTGTGCCCAACTTTGATGAAACAGAAAAAGAACCGGAAGTACTGCCGGTAAAGGTACCGAATCTACTGGTCAATGGGGCAGAGGGAATTGCGGTAGGTATGGCGACGAATATACCACCCCACAATCTGTCAGAGGTCATTGATGGCGTCAAGGCATATATGAAAAATCCATCCATTACCACCGAGGAAATGATGGAATATATTCCAGGACCGGACTTTCCTACTGGAGGAATTGTTGTTAACAAAGACGAGCTGCTTCAAATCTACGAAAGTGGAAGTGGCAAGATCAAGATTCGAGGAAAAGTAGAAATCGAAAAAGGAAAGGCTGGTCGTCAGCTTTTGGTGATCAGTCAGATTCCATATCCAATGGTAGGGGCCAATATAGGAAAGTTTCTCAATGATGTCTATGCCTTGGTAGAATCCAAAAAAACCACTGATATTGTGGATATTTCCAACCAATCATCTAAGGAAGGCATACGTATTGTTCTAGAGCTGAAAAAGGGAGCAGATGTAGAGAATCTGAAAAACATGCTCTATAAAAAGACCCGCTTAGAAGATACCTTTGGCGTCAATATGCTAGCAGTAGCAGATGGAAAGCCAGAGACCATGGGACTTGTTCAAGTCATTCGCCACCATGTAGATTTTCAGTATGAATTAGCCACTCGAAAATATACCAACCTTCTAGCCAAAGAACGAGATAAGCAGGAAATTCAAGAGGGTCTTATGAAAGCCTGCAATATTATTGACCTGATCATCGAAATCATTCGGGGCTCTAAGACGGTGAAAATGGCCAAGCACTGTTTGATGACGGGAGAAACAAAGGGCATCGACTTTAAATCTTCTAGTTCAAAAATGATGGCAGAACAGCTAAGCTTTACGGACAGGCAAGCTCAGGCAATCCTAGAACTTCGTTTGTCCAAGCTCGTAGGCCTTGAAATTGAAGCTTTAATCAAAGAGCATGACAAGACCATTGAGAATATCAATCGTTATTCTGATATTCTAGAGCACCGCACTTCCATGGCCAAGGTAATTATGAAGGAGCTTGATTCCTTCAAAAAAGAATATGGACAAGAGCGTAGAACTAGCATTGAAAATGCTCAGGAAGCAGTCTTTGAAGAAAAGAAAATCGAAGAGATGCCGGTGGTTGTTTTGATTGACCGGTTCGGCTATAGTCGGTGTGTAGATCAGGCAACCTATGAGCGAAATAAAGAAGCCGCTGATCAGGAAAATAAATATATTATCCACTGTAGCAATACGGATAAGCTGTGTCTCTTTACCGACACAGGACAGCTTCATTTGATCAAGGTACTCGATTTGCCATTTGGCAAATTCAGAGAAAAAGGTAAGCCAATTGACAATATCAGTAAATATGACTCAGAATCCGAAAATATTATTTCCATCTTCTCATTAGAAGAAGTGAAAAAGCACAAGATTGTCTTTGTAACGAAGGCAGGAATGTCCAAGGTAGTAGAGGGAGACCAGTTTGATGTGGCGAAAAAGCAGACCCAGGCAACGAAGCTAGGAGCAGAAGATGCTTTGATTATGGCTCAAATTGTCTATGGTGGAGAGACGCTGGTTTATCATACGAATAAAAATATGCTGCTACGAATTATGCTCTTAGATCTTCCGGAAATGAAAAAGACAGCAGTAGGGGTACATGGAATCAAATTAAATGCCCAAGATGAAGTAAAAGATTGCTACTTATTATATGAAGGAGATACCAAGAACCTAGAGATTGGAGGCAAGAGCGTAGCCTTGAATCGTCTTAAGATTTCTTCGAGAGCATCCAAGGGGACAAAACATTAATTGAAGGAAAGTAAAGGAAAATATCTTGACATTGAGTTTTTCTTTTGTTAGGATATTTCGTGGACTATTAACGAACCAAAAATGAAAAGATTAGGGAGGAAGTTCAAATGTCTGGATTAGTATGGTTAATACCTATTATCGGTATTATCGCATTGCTGGTTGCATTCGCACTGGCGAAAGCCGTGAAGAAGCAGGACGAAGGAAATGATCGTATGAAAGAAATTTCAACTGCTATTCACGAAGGTGCTCAGGCTTTCTTGACAGCTGAGTACAAGATTTTAATTATCTTTATTGTAATTTTGTTTATTCTGATTGGAGTATTCATTGGCTGGCCATCAGCAATCTGCTATGTAGTAGGA
>CAVJBW010000142.1:0-4387 GCA_963647625.1 Lachnospiraceae bacterium | reverse complement strand
AAAGTTTCGAATTCCCATTATTATTGTAGTATTGGTGCTTATGATTCCGTCAATACTAGGGATGGCGAAAACGAGAATTAATTATGATATGCTTACATACCTACCTAGTACTATGGAAACGGTACAAGGCCAGGATGAGCTGCTTGAAGACTTTGGAAAAGGTGCATTTTCCTTTGTCCTAATGGAAGACATGCCGACAGATGATGTTAAGGCATTAAAGAAAAAGATTGAGGCAGTAGATCATGTAGAGTCTGTTATTTGGTATGACAGCCTAGTGGATGGAGATATTCCTATGGAACTGCTTCCAAAGAAGATCTATAACGCATTTAATAGTGATGATTCTACCATGATGGCAGTATTCTTCGATACTTCCACATCAGCAGATGAAACCATTAGTGCTATTAAGGAGATTCGAAGCATTAGCAACAAGCAGGTGTATATCACGGGAATGTCTGCTATGGTAACAGACCTAAAGGATCTGTGTGAACAAGAAGAAGCAATCTATGTAGGAATTGCCGTTGTCTTAGCAGGAATTGTTATGATGATTTTGCTCGATGGATTTATGGTTCCTATTATTTTCCTAGTCAGTATTGCTTTGATGATTTTGTTGAACCTAGGAACCAATATATTCCTTGGAGAAATTTCTTATATTACAAAGGCCCTATCGGCTGTTCTTCAGCTGGCGGTTACCATGGATTATTCCATTTTCTTGTGGCATAGCTACAATGATCATCGCACTCGCTATAAGGATCGAAAGGAAGCAATGGCCTATGCGATTAAGGAAACTTTGGGCTCTGTAACAGGAAGTTCTATTACCACCATTGCTGGATTTATCGCTCTATGCTTTATGAGCTATACCCTAGGAATGGACCTGGGAATCGTTATGGCAAAGGGAGTTGTCTTCGGTGTCATAGGTAGTGTAACCGTCTTGCCAGCATTGGTATTAATCTTTGATAAACCATTACAAAAGACAAGACATCGCAGCCTGATGCCTTCCATGAAGAAATTGTCAGGCATGGTAGTAAAGAGATTTCCAATATTCGTGGTCATCTTCCTGGTGCTGATTCCACCATTTTACTATGAATATAAGCAGACGAATAATGAGCTGTATTATGACATGATCTCTTCTATGCCGGAGGACTTAGATGTTGTCATTGCCAATTCCAAGTTAAAGGATGAATTCGATATAGCATCTACCCATATGGTATTAGTAGATTCTACGGTAGATTCTAATGATGTTCGAGAGATGATTAATGAAATGGAAAAGGTTGAAGGAGTTGATTATGTCCTAGGCCTTGAATCCGTCATTGGCTCTCAGGTGCCAGAAGAGGTTATCCCAGAATCTCTTACAGAAGTGCTAAAAAGTGATAAATGGGAACTGCTTTTGATTAACTCACAATATTCAGCGGCTTCCGATGAGGTCAATGACCAGATTGACCAGTTAAATGACATCTTGAAGCAGTATGACCAAAATGGGCTATTGATTGGAGAGGCACCATGTATGAAAGATATGATTGATACAACGGCCCATGACTTCCAGGTGGTTAACATTGTATCTATTGTAGCCATATTCGTCATTATTCTATTGGTAGAAAGAAGTATTATTTTGCCGATTATCCTGATTGCAGTAATTGAGCTTGCCATCTTCATCAATCTTGGCATGCCACACCTATTAGGACAGACCTTGCCATTTATTGCTCCGGTATGTATCAGTACCATTCAGCTAGGAGCTACCGTGGATTATGCGATCTTGATGACGACCAAGTACAAAGCGGAGAGTGCCAAAGGATTAGATAAGTTCGCAGCCGTTGGAAATGCCCTTAGAAGTTCTATTCCTTCTATATTAGTTTCAGGATTTGGCTTATTTGCAGCCACCTTTGGAGTCGCTCTTTATTCAGAAATAGATATTATTTCATCATTATGTATGTTATTGGCAAGAGGAGCTATTGTAAGTATGCTTTGCGTAATCTTCTTGTTGCCAGCCCTTTTGACACTGTTTGATAAGCTGATTAAAGCAACCACAATCGGTATGAAAAGTAAGAAAAGTAAGTTACAGGAGGTAAGTGAACATGAGTAAGAGATATAAAAAATTAATTGCCCTAGGACTTTGTATTGTAACCATAGCAACTAGTACAGGAGCTGGCATCTATAGTGTTACAGCAAAAAATACCACCCAAACTCAGCAGACTACAGTAGAAGAGTCTGATACGGCAAGTCAGAGCGACGAAGATGAAACTGTAACAAAAGATGAAACGGTCTATGTCATTGCAGGTAGCGATGGTAGCGCAGACAAAATTATTGTTAGTGATTGGATCAAAAATGCCATGAAGGAAGATTCTATCACAGATTCTAGCGAAGCAGAAAATATCAAATCAGCTAGTGGTACTACCTATAGTCTGAACTCAGACAATGCCAAAGTATGGGATACCGCAGGAAATGATGTCTATTATACAGGAGATATTGAAAAGGAACTTCCAGTCAATCTTAAGGTATCTTATCAGCTTGATGGAGAAGATATTTCTGCAGAAGATCTAGTAGGAAAAAGTGGCCGAGTAACCATCAGATTTGATTATGAAAATACTCAAACCAAGACGGTAACCGTAAATGGTAAAAAAGAAACCATGTACGTACCATTTGTTATGCTTACGGGAACCATTCTAGACAATGAGATCTTCTCCAATGTAGAAGTATCCAATGGTAAATTAATTAATGATGGAAGCAGAACCATTGTAGCAGGATTTGCCCTGCCAGGACTTCAAGAAGACTTAGATCTTGATCGCGACAAAGTAGACCTTCCTGATTATGTGGAAATCAGTGCAGACGTTGAGAATTTTGAAATGCAAAATACCTTGACTTTGGCTACCAATGAAGTCTTCAGCGATGTTGATACAGACAAGCTAGATGATGTAGATGATTTACAAGACTCTCTAGATCAGCTCACAGATGCTATGGACCAGCTCATGGATGGCTCTTCACAGCTATATGATGGCCTAAGCACCCTGCTAGATAAGTCAAATACCTTAATCAAGGGAGTGGACAAACTAGCAACAGGAGCCAAGAAGCTTGATGATGGAACAAAGACACTAGCAGATGGTACAGATACTCTATATAATCAGGTACACAACAAGTTATATAAGAGCATGCCAACCTTGGTAAAGGGAGTAAGTGACCTCAATAATGGAGCCAAAAGTGCAAGCACTGGAGCAAAGGCTCTAGCCAAAGGAACCACATCTCTTTCCAAAGGATTGGACAAACTCACCACTTATAATGATTCTTTAAATAGTGGAGCAAAGAAGGTATTCAATACCTTGCTTACAACAGCCAACTCTCAGCTGACGACGCTAGCAGACTACGGCCTAGAAGTGCCTACTTTGACCATTGACAATTATAGTGAAAAGCTTACAAGTCTAGTAACTACACTTCAAAGCGACGCCTTCAAAGCAAAGATCAAGGCCAAAGTGCAAGCAGAAGTAAATGCCAATGAATCCAAGGTGAGAGCTCAAGTAGAAGCGAATAAAGACGCAATCAAGGCTCAGGTAAGACAGAGCTTGAAGGAAACCTATGGAGAAGAAAATGTAACAGAAGAGATGGTGGAAGCAGCTACCCAGACCACGATTGATGCAACGGTAAAATCTACCATGGATGGACTCGTAGAGACCAACTATACTTCTGCCATGGAAAAGGTAGAGGAAGCTGCCAAGCAGCTACAATCTCTAAAGAGCTCTCTCGATGAATACAATACCTTCTATACAGGAATTGCAGATTATACCGATGGAGTTTCTAGTGCAGCCAAGGGAGCAAAGACCATTGATACCAATATGCAGACATTGAGCTCAGGCTTGCAGACTCTTTATAAAGGAACAAAATCATTACAATCTGGATCTACCACTTTGAATACAGGTGTAAAGACCTTAGATCAAGGAGTAAAGAAACTAGATCAAGGAGCGGATACTTTGGAAAGCGGCATGGACCAGCTATACAATGGTATCTTCAAATTAAATAAATCAACTCCTGCATTAAAAACCGGTGTTGGCAAGTTGAAAGATGGTGCAATGCAGCTTTCTGATGGACTTGAAAAGTTCAATAAGGAAGGCATTGAAAAGTTAGTAGATCTTGTAGAAGATGACGTAGAAGACTTGGTAGACCGCGCGAAGGTAGCAATTGATCTTGCCAAGGATTATGAATCCTTCTCAGGCTTAAGCGATGATATGACAGGAAAAGTGAATTTCATCTATGAAACAGATGCCATTACAAAAGAAGACTAAAAGCAAAAGATACTTTTTCTAAGTTGAAATGAAAGTTCTCTCTCTTCATTAGAAGGGAGGGAACTTTTTCATTTATAGGAAACTTCGCTTCAGAAAGATAAAAATGCAACTCACAGATCACG
>CAVJBW010000141.1:0-4401 GCA_963647625.1 Lachnospiraceae bacterium | reverse complement strand
GTATACGCAAGAAGAGTTGCCAATTGCAGATACATCAAGTATCGAAAAAGCACGTAAACAGGCGGAAGCTCTTTCGACAGCACTATCAAATCAATCATCAAAAGGTTATCTCACACAGTCAGAACTTAAAGATCTTCTTTCGGTCGATCAAAATATGGAATCTGCATTGGTGGATACAGCTTCTGGCATGAAGCTTGACACACAAAAAGTAAAAGAACTGACAAAGCAAAATTATGAATTAAGAGATGCAGAAGCAAAAGCTGGAGAAGCATCCGCAAAAATGAATCTTGATAAGACCAATCAAGAAATGATAAAACTTGCTGGTGGTACGGAAAAATATCAAAAGTTGTTAACTGCAATAGATGCTGGGAATGTCGATGAGGTGGCAAGTGGTATCGAAGATGCATCTTTTGATCTGGAGAAATTTAACGAATTAAAAAGTCAGTCAGATGGTTATCGTAGTGAAATTTCTACATGGCAACAGATCCAGTATGAAATTCAAGGTGCTACCTCTCTTCTGAAGCAATATAATGATGCCCAATCAACATCGAATGCGAGTGATGATTACGCCTCAATTGTATCAGGAAAAGAAAATGCAGATGAATTGTATAAGCAAGGTTGGATCACAAAAGATGATTTTACTTCTTATGCAAATCTTCTTGGACAATATGGTGCTTCTGACGAAGACAACATAAAGGACTATAAAGCTAACACAAAACGTTTAGGCAAGTATCTTACTGAAGGTCGCTCAGGAGTCAAAAAGTTTTTAAATGACTCTGTAAAAGCTGGTGGTATCAAGCAATACAAAGATGAGAATGGCGAAACTCAATACGAAATTGAGAGTATGGATAAACTTGCTCAAAAAATGAATGTCACTACAGAATTTGCCTATGACTTAATTAATGCCCTAAATGATGCAGGTTATCATTTTCCAATTGAGCCAATCAACGAATATGTACAAGCTTTAAATGAAGTTGATTATGGTTCAGACAATGCAGTTACAACAGTAGAAAATGTCATCAAACAGATGCGGGCAGCTTCAGAAAGTGGTCAAGATGTATCTGATTCTATCGACGTTGTGAATAGAGCTATTGAAGAATTAGATAGTCAGGAATTGGACACTTCTAATTTAAGACAAGAGTTAGATCAGCTTACAACAAAAGGTGGAGGAATTGATCTCACAAGCGATAGTCGAAAAGTTTCTGGTAAAAAGATGCAAGAAGCTGGATGGACGGATGTTGGAGGCGATGAAACTGTTACTGTATATAGCAGTGCTTATAGTTCCGAAGATGGTAAAAAGACTATAGTTGTAACACCTATTCTACCAGATGGAACTGTACTATCTCCAGAAACGTTAAATAAATATGCTGATGAATTATTGGCTGGGCAACAAACCGAAAGCAACAAAAGCGTTCAATTAAGAACATATATTGGTGACGATTCAATAGATAAATCTGAGAAGTATGCAGAAGCATTACACCTTGTACAACAAGAGTATTTCTTAGGTGGGGAAGAAGGTAAAAAGGCGATAAGCACGCTGCAAGATTATACTGCTGAACAATTGAAATCTGTTGATCTAACCAAAAATGAAACGCAGAACGGCGGTTCTCAGTTGGCGAAAATGCTCTCCTATCTTGATCTTGGAAAAGAATCGGCGAGTGAATTAATTGACGTTCTGTACGATATGGGACTTCTGAAAATCAAACCAGATATGTCTGGTGTTGATTCTACTATTAATGAAGCAGAACAAAATGTAGAGAATTCTTCTGCAGAAATGACTGTAACTGCTGATACATCAGAAGCGGATGCAGCCATAGATAAAACAAAAAATGCCGCTTCAACACCAACTCCTGTTCCATTTGTTGCAAAATTAGAACAAATGCAGGAAGTACAAAATGCTTTAAAGGCGGGCGAAAGTACACAGTTTAGTTCAAACGTTTACAATCCAAGTACAAAGCAGAAAAGCGCAACGACAGTAACGGGCACAAAAGACCAAGCAGGTGTTATTCATTATACTGCAAATATAGATGGAGTTGAAACAAAGTTATCCACTGTATTGGATGAGAACGGTCTTGTTACATATCATGTAGACAATTCTCAGGTTGAAGCCGCCAAGAAAGAAAACGAAAAGAATACTTCATCCACTCATACTGAGCTGTTAAAGACAGAGAATCAGACAACTACTACAACGAGCGTACAAGATAACACCAGATCTACAATTAATAAAACTGTTAGTAACATTAACAACAAAAAAGCTACTATACATGTAAATGCACAAACTGGTGTTGCCATGGGCAAGGTACGTACATTCCTGCAATATATAGCTGGGGTACATCCAAAGATTAAAGTTGAAGCACTAACCAATACACTACGAGAAAGTATCACTTCTGTTTTAAATAGGTCTTGGTCAATTAGGGTAAAGGCTAACGTTAGTGGTACGTCAAAAAGTGGAATTGTTTCAAATGGTGCAGCCGCTGGCACTCTTTATCCCGCCCATGCTGCAGGTACTTTAGTAAAACAGTCTGGTACAGCTTATAATGTACTGAATATGCGTGCTCACGCAACTGGGAACGATATTGGAATTCAAAAAGATGAAACTGCATTGGTAAATGAACTCGGTAATGAAGCAATAATCAGAGATGGGCAAGTATATGAAATTCCTGGCGGAACACATTTTCAGTCTCTCAAGAAAAACGATGTAGTAATTTCGGCAGCACAATGGTCGTCAATTAAACAGAACGGATCAATTTCTACCTTTGCAGGTAAAGCGTATGCTAGAGGTACATTATCTTCTACTGGAATTTCGGCATATAAGAATGGAAATCAAGATTGGAAATCAACAGGTGATAATGGGCTTTCTGGAGTTGGCGGGAACGGTTCAGACTCCAAAAAGACAACAAACAATAGCAAAAAGAAAACGACTGGAAAAAGCAGCAAAAAAAATACATCTTCTAAAAATAGCAAAAATGAATCCACAGATTCAACAGATGATTATCTGGATTGGATTGAAATTAAGATTTCAAGAATTGAAGATGCAATCTCAAACCTCGATAAAACAGCTACAAGTACTTTTATTGGATGGTCTTCTCGTTTAAAAGATTTAAATTCTGAAATAAGTAAGACTGTAGAAGAAATAGACATTCAACAAAAAGGTGCAAAGAGATATCAAGAGCAAGCCGATGCGATGGCAAAAGAATCTGGTCTTAGTAATAATATAATCGCAAAGATTAAAGACGGTACTATTGATATTACAAAATACAGCGATGAGACAAAACAGAAAATTTCTGATTATCAGACTTGGTATGATAAGGCAGTTGCTTGTAAGAATGCAGTTATAGAGTTAACAGAGAAAGAAAAAGAGCTTTATAAACAAAGATTTGAAAATGTTGCTACAAAATATGAAGGGTATATTACTCAGATTGAAAATGCAAGTAACAGGATTGATGAAATTATTTCTCAGGATGAGCAAAAAGGTCTGGATGCGAGTGAGGTTTATTACAATACACAGATTAAACAGCAAGGACAAATCCAAGCAAATCTTCAGAAGAAGCGAAATGAACAAGTAGCTGAACTTGCCAAGATGATAAAAGACAAAAAAATTGATAAGGATTCTGAAGAATATTATTCCATGACTGCTACCATTGACGAGACAACAAAGGCTCTTATGGAGGCAGACACTAAAGTATTAGAACTTCAAAATGATATCAGACAGCTCAAATGGGATCGCTTTGATTCTTTATTAACAAAGATTTCAAACATTAATACAGAAGCAGAATTTTTAATTGATCTTATGAGTGAACATGATTTGTTTACTGACGAAGGTAAAATTACAAATCGTGGTACTACTACTATAGGACTGTATGCTCAGGAATACAATACATATATGAATCAGGCAGATAGATATGCCAAAGAGATCAAAGATATTCAGGCACAGCTTGCGACTGATAAGTATAATAAAGACCTGCAAGATAGATATGATAGTCTTGTAAAATCTCAGCAAGAAGCTATCTCTTCTGCACAAAAGATGAAACAGTCAATTAAAAGCCTTATATCTGAAGGTTTTGACAAAGAAATATCTCATCTTGGTGATTTGATTGAAAAATATGAAGACGCATTGGATAGTCAGAAAAATCTATATGATTATCAGGATACCATCAAAGACAAAACGACAGAAATCGCAAAACTACAGCGTCAGATTGAGGTTTATTCTAGAGACACGTCTGAAGAAGGTAGAAATAAACTTCAAAAAGCACAGGCAGATCTGAAAGACGCACAAAAGGATCTTGAAAGTACTCAAATGGATAAGTCCATTGAAGTACAGAAACAGATTTTATCCGATATGCAGGACGACTATCAAGATTTTATCGATGAGAAATTGAAAAATATCGATAAGATTGTAAA
>CAVJBW010000140.1:3137-4431 GCA_963647625.1 Lachnospiraceae bacterium | reverse complement strand
AATATTCCCAGAATGCAGCCATCATTGGAGAAGTGACAGATCAAATGCCAGGGAAAGTGGTGATGACGACAGAGATTGGTTCACAGACAATTCTACCTTTGCCAGGAGGGGAACTCTTGCCTAGAATTTGTTAAATAGACCAGAAAGAAAAATGGATGGAAGCTTGATATCAACTTCCATCCATTTTTGGTGTATAAAAATTTTAAGATTGTAAACAAGTTAATTTATTCTGCTTGTTTGTTCTTGGTAGGCAGTGGAACCTGTGCTAGAATCACAGCCAAAAATACAAAGACACATCCAAGTAGTTCTTTGCCCGTAAGCACTTCATGAAGAATCAAACATCCAAATAGGGCAGCAAAAACAGATTCCAAGCTCATAAGTAGGGTAGCTACTGTTGCATTGGTATGGCGCTGGGCCAAAATCTGCAAGGTATAGGCGATGCCACTAGATAAGACACCAGCATAGAGAATGGTAACTTTGGCATCCCAGATGCTTGATAAAGTAGGTGTTTCCGTAAGAAGCATAGGGACAACGGAAAGGAGTCCTGCCACTAGGAATTGAACGCATGACATCATGACTCCATCGGTATTTTTTGCGGTAAAATGATCAATCACTATAATGTGAAAGGAAAAGCATACCGCACATATGAGGCAAAGAAAATCTCCCTTAGAGACAGTAAAGTCTTCTTTGATGCAAAGCAGATAAAAGCCCAATAAGGCAATCAGAACGCAAATCCATATGATCTTAGGAACTTTTTTCTTGAAAAAAATTCCAAGAATAGGAACCAGGATAATATAAAGTGCCGTGATAAAACCACCCTTGCCGGCTGTTGTCATGCTTAGACCCACTTGCTGAAAAGCGCTAGCGACTCCAAGAATAATGCCACAAAAGATACCACCAATAATGGAATTCTTGTTAAGGTCTTTCTTTTCCTCTGTAGATAATGGGTGAGCCTTATGATTGGACTTTCGAAAAATACAAAGTACTGGGATCAGAACAAAAAATCCTAGGATGCTACGACATACATTGTAGGTGAAAGGTCCAACATAGTCCATTCCTGCACTTTGAGCTACAAAAGCAGAGCCCCAAATCAGTGCAGTAATTAATAACATGATATTTCCTTGTATTTTCTTTGTCATAATTTGTCTCCTTGTATTGAAGTCAATAGTATTTTATAATAATTTCAAAGAAAAGAAAACCTAATTTTTATTATCTTATCATTAAGGAAGACTTAATAGATGGGAGGGGCTATGGATACAGCAAGATATCGTGATTTTTTGCCTGCAGTAGAAAC
>CAVJBW010000140.1:0-3065 GCA_963647625.1 Lachnospiraceae bacterium | reverse complement strand
GCAAGATATCGTGCTTTTTTGACTGCAGCAGAAACCGGAAGCATTCGTAATGCAGCGGAAGTTCTAGGCTATACAGCATCAGGAGTTTCTCAGCTAATCAAATCCTTAGAAGAAGAATTGCATCTGACTCTTTTTTTGAGAGGTAAGAAAGGGGTTAGCTTAACTTCGTCTGGCGAGATGGTTTTTCCGGTGATTCAAAAAATGATTACCCAGGAAAATCACCTGATGCAGCTTGCAGCTGACTTAAATGGAACTGTTTTAGGAACGGTAAATGTGGCAACCTACCATTCCCTAGCAAGCGCATGGATGCCTGAGATTATTAGCCAATTTCAAAAGGTCTATCCGAAAGTTCGCATTAATCTCTATGAAGGAACCCAAAGAGACATTGAAGAGCGCTTGTTTTCAGGAAGAACCGATGTTGCAATCTTCAATGATTCTGCAGTAAGTGGGAAGTATGACTGGATTCCCCTAAAGGAAGATGCTCTGCTAGCAGTGGTTCCTATAGATCATCCTATGGCCCAGGAAAAAGCATTTCCTATACCACAGTTCAAAGACCAACGATTTATCATGCCGGAGCATGGGTACGATTATGATGTTATGCGCCTATTTGCACCGTATAAGATTAATCCGGATGTCTATCTATCCACCTTCGATAGTTATATTGTCTTGGAAATGGTAGAAAAACAGTTAGGCGTTAGTATTGTAAATGAAGCCTGTCTAAAGGGCCGAAGAAATAATGATAAGCTGAAGGTGCTGCCATTAGATCCACCAGATTCTCTGCAAATGGGAATCGCTTTGTTGTCCATCAAAGATGCAGCACCGGCAGTGCTTAAATTTATCGAGTATACAAAAAAAGTAACCCAGGATTTATAAAAAGATGTGATGGTTTAACTTAAAGTTTAGACCATCACATCTTTTCTTTTAGATTGCTTTTTTCTCTTTTTCCATTTTATTTTTTGCAGAAGAGAGCATGAGCTTAATACGGTTGAGCTGATTTACTTCAGAAGCACCTGGGTCAAAGTCGATTGCGACGATATTGGACTCAGGGAATTCATGGCGAAGCTTTTTGATGACTCCCTTTCCTACAATATGATTTGGTAAGCAGGCAAATGGCTGGGTACATACAATATTAGGTGCACCTGTATGGATCAATTCTACCATTTCACCAGTTAAGAACCAGCCTTCCCCAGTCTGATTTCCAATGGAAACAAATGGCTTAGCATACTCTGCTAAGGTTTCGATTCGGGTTGGCGGATCAAAGTGAACACTTGCTTCAAAGGCTTCTCTTGCAGGCTTTCTAAGCCATTCGGTTGCCTTGATTGCTAGATTACACAATCTAGCTGATTTCTTGGACATTCCAAGGGTCTCATATTTGAAATTATTGTTATAGAAACAATAGAGGAAGAAGTCAATTAAGTCAGGAACGACAGCCTCTGCTCCTTCGGACTCTAACAATTCAACTAAGTGATTGTTCGCCGCAGGCATGAACTTAACGAGAATCTCTCCTACAATACCAACCCTAGGCTTTTGAATATCAAGAATTGGTAACTGGTCAAAGTCCTTGATAATGTCACGAACTAATTTCTTGAACTTCCTATGAGAAGGAATTTTCTTGCTTGTTAAAAATTCAATTACAATCTTCTTCCATTTTTCATGAAGTTCATTGGTAGAGCCAGCTACTGCCTCATAAGGACGCATACGATAGACGCAGCGCATAAAGACATCTCCGATGGCTGCACCATAGACACATTTGATTGCCAGTGGAAGAGTGATCTTAAATCCAGGATTGCGTTCTAGGCTAGATAAGTTCAAGGAAATAACAGGAACTTCTGGATGTCCGATACGTTCTAGGGCACGACGGATAAATCCTACGTAATTGGATGCACGACATCCACCACCAGTCTGACTCATCATAATCGCAGTTTTGGATAGGTCATATTTTCCAGAAGTAATGGCATCCATGACCTGGCCCACAACCATCATGGATGGATAGCAGGCATCATTATTTACGAATTTGAGTCCGGCATCTACTGCAGACTTGTTGTCATTATCTAGTACTTCTAAGTTGTAACCACAAGAATTAAAGGCAGGAGCTAGTAAATCAAAGTGCATTGGCGACATCTGTGGGGCAAGAATGGTATAGTTCTTGCGCATTTCTTCGGTAAAGACAGAACGGGTATAGTTTGCCTTTACTACTTTACGATGTTCTTCTAGACGTTCCCGAACTTTAATTGCAGAAATCAAGGAACGAACTCTAATACGAGCAGCACCTAAGTTATTTACTTCATCAATCTTTAAACAGGTATAGATCTTGCCAGATTGTACCAAGATATCTCTTACCTGATCCGTGGTAACGGCATCAAGGCCACAACCAAAGGAATTGAGCTGAATAAGGTCTAGGTTGTTGGTCTTTTTGACGTAGTTCGCTGCGGCATATAGTCTAGAGTGGTACATCCATTGGTCAAGAACAATCAAAGGATGTTCTACTTCTCCAAGGTTGGAGATGGCATCTTCGGTCAATATCGCGAATCCATAAGAATTAATCATTTCAGGAATTCCATGATTGATTTCAGGGTCTAAGTGGTATGGTCGACCGGCAAGAACGATTCCTCGCTTGTTATTTGCTGCAAGATAATCTACCGTTTCTTTTCCCTTTTTAAATAAGTCCTGACGAGCCTGATCCATTTCAGCCCAAGCTTTGGCAGCCGCCATCTTGGTTTCGCTTGCTGGAATATCGAATTCCTTTGCAAAGATTTCTTCTAGTCTTGCACTTAATACCTCTAGATTTGTAAAAGGCATAAATGGATTGAGGAAGCGGACCTGGCCACTGGTAATTTCGTCTACATTATTCTTGATATTTTCAGAATAAGAAGTAACAATTGGGCAGTTGTAGTGGTTGTCTGCATTGTCAAATTCCTGTCTTTCATAAGGAATGGCAGGATAGAAGATGAAATCAGGATGATGCTTGATCAACCATGAAATATGGCCGTGAGCCAATTTGGCAGGATAGCACTCTGATTCACTTGGAATAGATTCTAATCCCATTTCATAAATATCTCTAGTAG
>CAVJBW010000139.1:0-4459 GCA_963647625.1 Lachnospiraceae bacterium | reverse complement strand
TTTGTATATGCAAACCTTGAACTGAGAGCTCGTTTTTTATGTATTTGATAGGAGATGAGTTCATGTTTCGAATGGTAGATTTGATTGAAAAGAAAAAATCAGGGGGTATTCTTTCGAAAGAAGAAATAGACGATATCATTCGCCAATATACATTAGGGCATATTCCTGATTATCAAATGTCCGCTCTCTTAATGGCAATCTGTTTTCAAGGAATGGAAATGTCAGAAATAACAGCTCTTACCTTGGCCATGAGAGATTCTGGAGATCGAATGGATTTGTCCTCCATAGAGGGCATTAAGGTAGACAAGCATTCCACAGGAGGAGTTGGAGATAAGACCTCTTTGGTCCTGATTCCCCTAGTGGCATCCTTAGGCGTTCCAGTGGCGAAAATGTCTGGCAGGGGCCTAGGTCATACAGGAGGAACCATTGACAAATTAGAATGTTTTCAGGGATTTGATACGGCCTTGGATTCAGCTGCATTTTTCAAACAAATACAAGATTATCAGATGGCAATAACAGGACAATCACCGAACCTTGCTCCTGCAGACAAGGCTCTTTATGCCCTTCGGGATGTTACAGCTACCGTAGATAGCATTCCTTTGATTGCTAGCAGTATTATGAGCAAGAAACTTGCAGCGGGATGTGATGCCATTGTTTTGGATGTAACCTATGGCTCAGGTGCTTTTATGAAAACAAAAGAAGAAGCTTTAAAGCTTGCTAAGTGTATGGTGGAAATAGGAAAAAGTGCCAACAAAGAAACCGTTGCAGTTGTTACCAATATGTCCCAACCACTGGGAAATACCGTCGGCAATGCTTTAGAAGTAAAAGAAGCCATCGAAGCTTTGTCCGGAAATGGCCCTTTGGATCTGATGGAAGTCACCTATGCCTTAGCTACTCAGATGCTTCTTTTATCTAAGGCGGTAGCTACAAAAAAGGATGCTGAACTTAAGATGAAAGATGCCATAGAAAGCAAAAAAGCCCTTAACAAATTAAAAGAACTGATTCGCATCCAGGGAGGAGAGATCTCACCTATTGATAACGTGGAACTGTTGCCGAAGGCCAGATATCTTGTGCCGGTATATGCCCCATCTTCCGGTTATATCGCTTCTTTAGACGCTTTGATTGTTGGAAATGTAGCAATGCAGCTTGGGGGAGGACGCAAGACTTTAGAAGATCAGATTGATTTATCTGTGGGGGTAGAACTAAAAAGAAAAGTAGGAGACTACGTGCACCAGGGCGATCTTATAGCCTACCTTCATAGTAATCAGGAAAATATAAAAGAACTAGAGAAGCATCTGCTAGAGGCTTATCGGTTTGAAAAAGTTCAAGTAGAGGCTGAACCTACAATCTATACGATGATTTCTTGAAAATAGCTAAGTTCAAGATAAAATTATAGTGTATCTGTAGTCAAAAAATGTTATGATAGAAATGATTGATAAAAAGAAGGGAAATACATATTTATGAGTCTTGACGAATTGTCTTTAGAACTTCCAGCAGAACACTTTGCAAATATATTCGGAAGTTGCGATTCTTATATGAAACTAATGGAACGCGCTTTTAAAGTTACCATTACTCTTAGAGATAGCAAGGTAAAAATCATTGGCAATGAAGCAGATATCAAAAGCACACAAAAAGTGATTGGAGAACTGTTAGAATTATCCAAAAGAGGCAATGATATTACAGAACAACAAGTTCGCTATGCTCTGGACTTGGAACTAGAAAAGTCATCGGTAGATCTAGCAGCATTAGATGATGATATCATTTGCCATACGATTAATGGGAAGCCGGTAAAGCCTAAGACTGCTGGTCAAAAGCAATATGTAGATTCGATTCGAAAGAAGATGATTACTTTTGGAATCGGTCCTGCCGGAACGGGAAAGACCTATCTTGCTATGGCTATGGCCATTACAGCATTTAAAAAAGAAGAGGTCTCAAGGATTATTTTGACCAGACCGGCCATTGAAGCTGGTGAGAAATTAGGCTTTCTTCCAGGAGATTTACAAAGCAAGATTGATCCATATTTACGTCCCCTATATGATGCTCTTTATCAAATTATGGGATCTGAAAGTTTTCTAAAAAATATGGAAAAGGGATTAATCGAAGTAGCTCCCCTTGCTTATATGAGAGGAAGAACTTTAGATAATGCTTTTATTATTCTTGATGAAGCGCAAAATACCACACCTGCCCAGATGAAGATGTTTTTAACACGAATTGGGTTTGGCTCAAAAGTTGTTGTAACGGGAGACGCTACGCAAAAGGATTTGCCAAAAGATGTCACTTCGGGACTAGATATTGCAATGAAGGTCTTAGGAAAAATTGACGACATTGCCTTTTGCAAGCTAGATAGTAAAGATGTGGTAAGACATCCATTAGTACAGAAGATTGTAAAGGCTTACGAAGAATATGAAACAAAGAAAACAAAAACAAAAAATATCAAAGCGGCAAGCAGAAGTACTAACTACCGAAGAAATTGATGAATTGTATGGAAAGTCTGGCAGAATCCTTTGTCTGACTTTTCTCTTTGTTGCCATGGAAGCGACGGTAATGATCCTTTCTTCAATCCGGCAGTTTTACTTGGACAAAATGCTGATCCTATTTTTTTTTCAGGCATTTTTCTTTTTTATGCTTTATGCACAATTAGAACTAAAAAGAAAAGATGTGGGAGCGGAAGATTTATATTATAGAAAATATCACTATCTAGTTGTGATCTATCTTCTAGGCTTTGCCTTTGAGATTTTTTCGCCCTATCTACCGCCTTATATACAGCCGGGATTGCTTTTGGCATATTTATTAGCCTTTGCATCTGAAAGTCTGATTGGTTATACTGGTGGAATTTATTTTTCGATTCTTACCTACCTATTAAGCAGTTCGCCATCCTTAGTAGGACTTTTGATTTCACTGATGATGGTTTGCGCTGGTATGGCTGTCATTCGTGGCATCATAAATAAAAAAACGAGAATTTATTTTGTCCTTCTTTGCTTATTGATGTGCATACTATTTAGTGGGATTGGAATTTATTATGATCAAAAATCCCTATCTCTATTAGAGATTTTCTATTGTATTTTAAATGGAGTCATGAATGTTCTTGTAGCAAGTCTATTTTGTGATCCATTAAGGAAACGCAAAGAAAATATTACCGAACGCACTTATGAGAACTTATTGCAAGAGGATTATCCTTTGCTGGTATTGATGAAGCAATCTTCATCTTTAGATTACAATCATGCTCTTCGAGTCAGGGATATTTGTAGTGTGTGTGCGACTTTATTAGGGGCAGATGCTTCTTTGGCTGCTGCTGGCGGACTCTATTATAGAATCGGACGCCTAGAAGGAGAGCCTCATGTGCAAAATGGACTCTTGCTGGCAGGCCAGTTTAATTTTCCATCCCAGCTTACCAAGATTCTAGGGGAATTCAATGGGGAAGAACATTTGCCATCTACCATAGAATCTGCTATCGTACAGATAGTAGATTCTGTAACTACCAAGTTTGATGTGTTAAAGGGAAATGCAGCAACGGGGTCTAACTGGAATCGGGAAATGATTGTCTATCAGACTTTGAATGAGTTTTCCGCAGAAGGCATGTATGACCAGTGCGGCTTATCTATGAATCAATTTTTGAAAATACGAGATTACTTAGTTCATCTAGGAGGACAATAATATGACGATTTGTCTAGAAGAAGAAGTTGAGATTCCTTTTGACTTTGACTATAAAGAAGTTGCCAATCAAGTGATTTGTGCCTGTGTGGATTATGCTGATTTTCCATTTGAGGCAGAAGTGAATCTTTTGTTGGTGGACAACGAAACGATTCATGAGATTAATCTCGAACAAAGACAGATTGATCGGCCTACGGACGTCCTTTCTTTTCCTATGATCCAATATGAACAAGCAGGAGATTTTTCACATATTGAAGAGATGGAAGATAATTTTCATCCGGAAACTGGGGAATGTCTTTTGGGGGATATTGTAATTAGCGTAGAGAAAGTCCTTGAACAAGCAGCAAGTTATGGTCATACACCAAAAAGGGAATATGCATTTTTGATTACCCATAGTATGTTTCATTTATTTGGCTATGATCATATGACGGAAGAAGAAGAAAAAGTGATGTTTGAAAAACAAGGGGAAGTACTAGATCTACTTCATATTAATCGATAGAACTAGAAGTTTTTAGGGAGGTTGAAAAATGAAAAAATTTCTTAGTATTATTATTATGGCAGCTCTGTGTTTGGCTTTATTTACCGCTTGTGGTAAAAAGGAAGAGCAAAAAGAGCCTTCGGCAACGGAAGATGTTGTCTCAGTAGTGGAAGAGCCAACCCATGAAGGGGAAGCAAAAAGTGATTTGACTGGCGAATGGATTGATGAAACAATTGCCAAGCAAAGACCATTTGCTATTATGTTTGGCAATACCAATGAAAATGGTGTGTTGCCTCAGGCAGGAATTGGCTCCGCAGATGTTATTTATGA
>CAVJBW010000138.1:0-4461 GCA_963647625.1 Lachnospiraceae bacterium | reverse complement strand
ATTCCATAGTTTCCAATCAATGGATAAGTCATCACAACAGCCTGACCTGCATAAGATGGATCTGTTAATACTTCTAGATATCCTGTCATAGAAGTATTAAATACAATTTCACTAATCACTTCTTTGGTTGAACCGATACTGTTTCCCTGGAATACAGTACCATCTTCTAAAATGAGAAAAGCTTTCATAGTTCTTTCCTTTACCTTTCTTACGATCTATTGCAACTTTTGATATATAGACATAGAAATCGGCGCCCTAAAAAATCACTTTAAAGGCGCCTTAGTTCCTATTCGATTCGTTCCTTGCCACCCATATATGGTCTTAATGCCTCTGGGATATTAACACTTCCATCTGCATTTAAATTATTTTCCAAAAATGCAATTAACATACGTGGTGGCGCAACCACTGTATTATTCAGCGTATGGGCAAAATATTTGTTGCCATCCGCCCCTTTTATACGAATCTTCAATCGGCGTGCCTGTGCATCTCCTAGATTCGAACAACTTCCAACTTCAAAATATTTCTTCTGACGAGGAGACCATGCCTCTACGTCACAAGACTTCACTTTCAAATCAGCCAAGTCTCCAGAACAACATTCTAGAGTTCGAACTGGAATATCTAAGCTTCTGAATAAATCAACGGTATTTTGCCATAATTTGTCATACCATTTCTTGGAATCTTCTGGCTTACATACCACGATCATTTCCTGCTTTTCAAACTGGTGAATACGGTAAACACCTCTTTCTTCAATACCATGTGCTCCTTTTTCTTTTCTAAAGCAAGGAGAATAACTAGTCAAAGTATATGGAAGCTTTTCCTCTGCATTAATGGTATCAATGAATTTACCGATCATAGAATGCTCACTAGTTCCAATCAGATACAAGTCTTCTCCTTCAATCTTGTACATCATGGCATCCATTTCTTCAAAACTCATAACTCCAGTCACTACATTAGAGCGAATCATAAAAGGAGGGATACAATAAGTAAATCCCCTATCAATCATAAAATCTCTTGCGTATGCAATCACTGCAGAATGAAGACGGGCGATATCTCCCATCAAATAATAAAAGCCATTGCCTGCCACTTTGCCGGCGCTTTCCAAATCGATTCCATTAAAGCGTTCCATAATCTCGGTGTGGTATGGAATATCAAAGTCAGGAACCACTGGCTCTCCGAATTTTTCAATTTCAACATTACAACTATCATCCTTACCAATTGGTACGGATGGGTCAATAATGTTAGGAATACTCATCATACGCTCAGTCAACTTGGCATCTAATTCTTTTTCTGCAGCTTCAAGCTCGGCAAGACGAGAAGCATTTTCAGATACCTGTTTCTTTATTTCTTCTGCTTCTTCTTTCTTTCCCTGGCCCATTAAGGCGCCGATTTGCTTGGAAAGCTTATTTCTACTGGCACGAAGCTCATCCGCCTCCTGCTGAGCTGATCTCTTTTCCTTGTCAAGTTCAATTACTTCATCAACATAAGCAAGCTTATGATCTTGAAATTTATTTTTGATATTCTGCTTTACAATATCTGGATTTTCTCGTAAGAATTTAATGTCTATCATGACTTTGCCTCTTCCTCCTGTAATTCCTTTGCCTTTAATATTGCCTCATTTAATGAAAGCATTTTTTCATCGAGAATCGAAACAATTCCCGAACATTCTCTAAGTTCCCGGCTAATATAGTCCGGTGCATTTCCTTCGAACTTGTAATAAATCTTGTGTTCAAGGCTTGCCCAAAAGTCCATGGCGATGGTTCGTATCTGAATCTCGACTCGAACATCTGCGGTGCGATCGGTCATAAAGATCGGTACCGAAACAATCATATGATAACTCTTATAGCCACTTTCCTTGGGGTTTTTGATGTAATCCTTAATGGAGATGACCGTCAAGTCGCTTTGATTGCCAATCATATCAGCCAAGCGATAAATATCGGAAGTAAAGGAACATACCAAACGAATCCCAGCAATATCATTTAAGTACTTTCTCATATTGCTGATAGAAACTTCATGGCCATTGCGCTTTAGCTTCTTGCCAATGCTCTCCGGGCTCTTAATTCTAGATTTAATATATTCAATAGGATTGTATTGATGAATGTGTTGGAATTCATCATTCAAAATATCTAGTTTGGTTCCTACCTCTTTTAATGCTGAATTGTGCAAAAACATCAATGTTTCCCACGATTCCAGCCCTTCATCAAAGATAATGGGGGCACTCATATTCTCGTCTCCTTTTTGTATGCCGGCTGACCTTAGCATAACCTTACAAAGTTTATCGCATTTTGCACGCTTTGGCAATAGGATACTTTCACTTTGTCATTAGTATATCATAAAACCATTCTTATTTGTGAAGGAAGTTTTAGTTCTCGTACATTTCGATCAGACTATTTACATAATTCTCCCAATGGGTATTTTGATTCAATCCTTCCTTTAATTTTAAGGCTCCATTTACATCATCGGTAATGATTCCATCCACTTGAAAAGAAAACATCTGTGTCTGCAGTGCTTCTTCGTTAACGGTCCAGATGTAGACCTTTTTCCCTGCCTTGTGAATACGCCGCACTAAAGAGCGAGTCACCATACTAGCTTCTAGGCTAAATCCATCTGCAGCATCAAGCTTTGAAATATTTCCATAAGAAACTGTGGAAATATACAAGGTGGTAAAGCTCGAGTCATAGGACTTTACCTTTTCAAGTTCCTGATAAGACAAGGAGGAAATGATGCATTGATCTTCCATCTCATATTGACGAATCAAATCAATCACCTTTCTTGCTAGACCACTGGTTTGATCATCTGGCTTTAGTTCTACATTTAAGACAATCTCCTTACCCTGTAATAGCTCAAGAACCTGGCTAAATAAAGGTACACCAATTCCTTGATATTTTTCATCAAACCAGCTGCCTGCATCTAAGGCACTGATTTCGCTTCCTTTCAAGTCCCATACATTGGCATCTAGCTTAGTGGTCCTTTTCAGCGAAGAATCATGAATCACTACCACCTGACCATCTTTGCTTAAATGGACATCCATCTCTACTTCGTCTGCTCCGGCATTTGCAGCTGCTTTAAATGCTGGCAATGTATTTTCCGGATACTCGCTACTCAAGCCTCTATGGGCGGTAATGTTAGTTTCAACGGCAGGATCCTTTCCAAGTTCCTGGCTCACGGCATAGGCAACATTTCCGGCCAAGGCAATGGCGATTCCCAAGGCAATCAAACGTCCCTTTCTGCGATTTAGATAGTGGGCCACTTTGGTATCTTCTAAGTAATACTTTACCTGAATCTTTAACTTACCTGGAACCTCATCTTCTCTTGCCTGTTCTTCCTTCAAATGATAGAACATTCCGCTAATTATAAGGAACATATAAGGCATGGAAAAGCAATAAAACAAGCCGGCAATGATATCAATCATAACAGCCACAGCAGATTCTGCTAAGGTAGGAATTGCAAAAGGCAAATGAGAAGTCATAGTCGCCAAGGCAGCAATGATTGCACCACATCCATAAAGCAATCCATAATACGCCCCAATCATCACTGCGCCGCCAAGAATCAATACAAGAACCATTTTGGCAAAATCCTTCTTGCCTAGCATATCCCGGCTTCTGTGAGAAGCCACCACAAAACTATTTCCATTCAAAGTAAAATGATGAAAGGAAAAAATCCACTGGATGCATACCAATTCTACATAAACACAAGCAATAATATAACAAATGCTAAGGATGGTAGAATCCTTGATATATTGCATAACAAAATAAGGCATGGAAAATCCTTTATACACTCCCGATACCGTAAAGATCTGGCTCATAGGCATAATAAGGAGAAGATAAAGCATCATGCGATAATTCTTAGGACGCAATATCTGTAATGACGCATTCCATCCTCTGCGCATCATTTCCAAAAGCGGTATTTTTTGGCTTCGGTAGGAGGCATGAAAGCACGTGACGATACAGCAGATATCAAAGAGCATGTATAGACTCACCAGCATCAGGTAAATGACCAATCCTACCCATACCAAGGGTTTTGATAGCAAATCTGTTATGTTATTATCTGCCACAAAAGAAAAGCCTTGTGTACGTATCAACAAGGAGAATACCCCTTGCAAAAGAGGTTTAAAGGCAAATATCGCCACGCATTTATAGATCACCTCAAATACTAACAAGGTAAAAAAGTTTGCTTTTGCTAAATAACATACTTTTTTCAGCCACCTAAAGGCGCCTTTTATCCATTCTATTCCTTTTCTCATAGACCTATGCCATCTTCCTCAAGTACTTGAATTTCTAAATAATCAAAGTCAATTTCTTCCACAAAGCAGTCCTTGGTAAATCTTGCCTTGGAATGTCTCTTAAAATCACTGATAGTAGCATCTAGCCAGATCGGCTTTGCCAAATCAAATTCCACGCAGGCCTCTTCTAAGCCTTGAAAAATCTTGTGAGTCCTTGTCTGGTCACTGAGATCTTCTATGGT
>CAVJBW010000137.1:0-4461 GCA_963647625.1 Lachnospiraceae bacterium | reverse complement strand
TGATAGAAGTGTAGAGCAAGGAGTTAATGGATTGAAAGTAGTAGATAAAATTATATTCGTAGAAAAAAGTGGTACTTGTAGGGCTCCCATGGCGGCAGCAATCTTTGCCAAGTTGCCACTAGCCATCCCGCTATCAATCTGCGCAAGAGGAATGGTAGTGCTATTGCCAGAACCCTTAAATCAAAAGGCAGAGGCAGTAATGGCAAGCAACGATATACAAATGGAGCATTATTTGTCTAAACAGCTGACGAGGGATGAGCTGACAGACGATACCTTAGTATTTACCATGTCTGCCGATATCAAAGAGCAGATTATAAAGAAGTTTGACTTTCCTTATGTTCATGTATTAACCGAATATGTGGGAGATGAACTCGAGATTATCGATCCTTATGGGGCCAATTTGCAATCTTATGGACTCTGCTTTGAAACTCTAAGTAAGAGCCTGAAGAAGCTAGCAGATAAGTTGAATCACTTATATAGTAAGGAGTAAGCAAAATGAGTGAGAAAAGACAAGATTATATTTCCTGGGATGAATATTTTATGGGAGTTGCCAAGCTCTCTGGAATGCGGTCAAAGGATCCGAACACCCAGGTAGGCTCTTGCATTGTAAGCCAAGATCATAAGATTTTATCCATGGGCTATAATGGCTTTCCAAAGGGATGTTCCGACGATGAATTTCCTTGGGCAAGAGAAGGGGATCCCCTTGAAAATAAATATTTTTATGTGACCCACAGTGAGCTCAATGCCATCTTGAACTATCGGGGAGGCAGCCTAGAAGGTGCTACAATCTATGTGTCCATGTTTCTTTGTAATGAATGCGCCAAGGCCATTATTCAAAGCGGAATCAAGACGATCGTATATGCCAATGATAAGTATGCCCTAGCGCCAAATACCATTGCTTCTAAGAAAATGCTAGATGCAGCAGGGGTTCGCTATTATAAATATACGCCAACGGGTAGAGAAGTTGTGTTGGATTTGTAAATATTGATTTTTAGACATGTTCGAATGGACATGTCTTTTTTTCTATATAGGAAACTTCTTTGATTAGTTCTATTTATTTTCGGAAAAGAGAAATTATCTTAGAAAGTGTCTAAAAATTTGGAAGAAAGTGGCACTTTTTTCACAAAAAAGCACCTATCAGGGGAAGTCATTGGAGAATATAATGGTACATATGAAGGGTGATAAGCCCCTTGAAACTAGACAGACTTTTTTATGAGGAGGGAATTTTTATGAAATTTAAAAAAGCAAGTCTTGTATTGGCGGCGACACTGATTGCATCCTTAGGTGCAACAAGTGTTTCCTTTGCAGCAGAAGGACCGGCAGGAGGCGATATGCCACCAGGAGGCGGCGGTGGTGGCGGCCCACAGGCAGCAGCAAGTCCATATAAGTATGCAGGCGAAGCTGCACAGAAGCATGAATTTTCAACAGAAACAAAATCGCACTCTCAGGTTGTGCTGAAACTATTAGACGATGGAAAGTCTTATGGAGAAGCTTATACCGAAACAAAGGCAACGGATCAGGATTATATTAATTCTCCATCAGCATCTTCTAATATTGTTGCGATCGGTGTTTATGATACAGAGGGAAAACTATTAGAGACGATTGAGGCATCTAATGGCGGAGTATTAACCATGGTTAAGCTAGTTGCCCCAGCAGCAAAAGGAACTGCAGTAGATATCATAGATTTGGTTGAATCACAAGAGAAGATCGATCCGAACAATTATTTCTTCTATGAAACAGCAGGCTCTGAAGTATATTCTGAAATGGCTAAGTTCGGTTCTATGGGAGGCAATACAGCACAATATACCTATCGTAGTGCTTTGAAGATCGTAGATGATGCTCTAGATGCTACAGAATCTATGGATGCATTATACACAGCTTCCAAAAATGCAGATGAAGACTATGATGTAACAGGAAGTCTATCTCTTGATGCACCATTTATCAATGGAATTATCGTAGATGATACAGGAGATGATGATTCTACTACCAAGGTAAATGTAAAGAATGCAAGTATTACAGCAAAGGGCGATGGCGCCAATGACTTCCAGGGAGAAGCTGCTGCAGTATTAGCACAAGGGGAAGCAGAAGTAGATATTTCAGATACCACAATCTTCACAGAAGGTGTTATTCGTACAGCAGCTGCTGCTAAGGAAAATGGTATCTTAAAGATTGACAATTCTGTTGTCTATGCAGAAGAGACAAATGATACCAACGATGAATATAATGCACTTGTAGTACCAATGATGAAACGTACTCCATTTGCACTAGGAATCGAAGGAGTTGTAAGAACAACTAACGTATTAGGATCTGGCCAGGGTATCTACACAGATTCCTTGATTGCATCTTCCGGATGGGGCGTTCTTTCTACAGACTCAGGAACATCTTATGCCCAGACAGGCACCTATGCCTTGGATGTAAAAGATGTAGTAGCAGGAATCGGAACTGTTGAAGTATACAATGCAGCTCATGCTGATAAGTATACTGCTACAAGAGAAGTAAATGGCGTAAAATATGGATTTATTCAGGGTGGTTCAGGATATGTAGCATATGCAGATTCTGGTGTTTATGACAGATTTAGCAATGTATCCTTCTACAGTGATGATTATGTACAGATCATGGCTTCAAACAAATCTTCAGCTTTCTATAGTAATTCTGAATTGACAGCTGGAAGAATTGCAGTTATGACTCAGCAGAACAATGGTGGTAAGATCAAGATTACAGACTCTACAGTTAATGTTGGAGATACTGCTGTTCAGGTAAAATCAGGAGCTGCCAATGCTGGATATACAGATGTTGTACTTGACAATGCAGATGTGAACTTCACAGAAGATAATAAGTGGGGTGGAACATTAGTAGAGTTGGTAGAATCTGACGATGCTGGTAATCCAGGTGTTACAGAATATACCATCAATGACTCTGGCGATACTGCTACATCAGGTGCAGCAGCCATTGCAGGAGATACCAATGTAAAATTAACTGGTGATAATGAATATACAGGAAATATCTGGAACAATATTTACAACAAGTCAGAAGCATTAAATCTTGTAATTGATGGTTCTACAAGCTTAACAGGAACTATTTCTTCCGCTTATGGATATCATGTAGATAAAGATGGTAAACGTGTAGCAAATGGAACTAAGATCACCTGTAATACAGAAGGAGATTATAGAACTTCTAAGACTGAGACTGGCGAATACAAGATGATTGGTGCTCAGTACAATGTAGCAAATGAACAGATCAACAACCCAGTCAATGTAGACCTAAGAGACAGTGCAACATGGAATATTTCCCTTGCAGATGGAACAAATGGTGAAGCAAAGGCTTGCTACATTAATGATCTTACAGTAGCTAAGGGTGCAAGCATCCAGTCTGATGAGAAAGTTACTATTTACTACTATGGTGACTTGAACATTGCTGAAGGCGCATCTATTAGCAAGAACATTACCTTTAAAAAATCTGAAGTAAAAGCAAATGAAAAAGAAGATGACGGTATTGCATTAGAAACACAGTTCTATGATGGCACACCATTAACTATCATGGTACAAGATGAAAATGGCAAGAAATTATCTAAGGCAGTAACAATTTCTGGTCAGGCATTTACCAACTACAGATTTAATGCAACAGTAGCTGATGGATATACCATCAAAGAGATGAAAGCATCTGATGGCATCACTGTAGGTGCAAATACTGCAGATACAGATTATGCTTATGCAGCAACTATTACAGGTTCTAATGTAAAATCTGGAACGATTACTATTATTGTAAAGGCAACTAGTGAAGCAAAAGCGAACCAGACAATCACCCTTGCAAATACTTCTGTAAAGAAGGATGCACTTGCTCTAACCTATGGAAAGAAAGCATCTTTGAAGGCTAGTGCAAAGGGAGCTATCACTTATACATCAAGTAACAGCAAGGTAGCAAGCGTATCTTCAAAGGGTGTAGTAACTGCAAAGAAGGCAGGAACAGCAACCATTACCATCAAAGCAGCTGGAACAGATCAGTACAACGCAGCTACAAAGAGCATTAAAGTAACGGTTAAGAAGGCAACGAATGCAGTATCCTTAAAGACCACTAAACTTGTAGTAAAAGCAAAACTTGCTGCTAAGAAGACCACAAAGAAGACAACTGCTTCCTTAAAGGCAACTGCAAAATATGGAAAGGTAAACTTCTACAAAGTAGCTGGAAGTAAGAAAATTACTATTAGTAAGGCTGGTAAAGTAACTGTTGCTAAGGGAACAAAAGCAGGTACCTATAAGGTAAAGGTAAAAGTAAAAGCAAAATATGCATCTGGTAAGTATACAACTGCTTCTAAGGTAAAGACTGTAAAAGTAGTAGTCAAGAAAAAATAATACAGACGAGATGTAAGGTTTAGAAAACCAATTTAGTGTAATTACAGGAAAAGGCGCCGTAATATTTAATAAGTATTACGGTGCCTTTTTTTGATTTTTATTGATTCAAAGC
>CAVJBW010000136.1:0-4477 GCA_963647625.1 Lachnospiraceae bacterium | reverse complement strand
GTTTTTATTGTGGTGGAAGATTTGGATTTACATGAGACCATGTTCCATCTTCATTTTTCTTCGTTGTTAGATCATAGTGAATATTTTCGAATGGATCTGGATGATCTTTCCACAAATCATACAACTGTGGCAAAAAGGCGTTCAATCTACCAGATTCATATTCCATATGGCTAGCAAGATCAGGCATATTGTCCTTAATACTCTCCATGAGAACAGCATTTTCCCTCGTCATAAACTGAACTGATCTCCAGTAAATTCCTCCAGGAACATCCTGGTACATATGAATCAAAGTAGTTGCTACAGGTCCCACATTTCCACTAGACATCCAGCAATGCTCATAGCAGTCAGTAAATGGATATTCCTGCATTCCTCTACGAGTCAGGATAATTGGATGTACTGGATCAAACTCATAGGAAGCCTCTACAGAACCTTCATATCCCACTTCAACCGGAGGAACAATCCAGTCAAATCCATAATGTTCTCCTGGAGCCCAGATATGATATCCTTTTTCCATGTTGCCCCACCACCAGTCACACTGAGCAGCTGTAACACCTGGAATCATCTCTGTTACATCAGAAGTTACCACATAATCCATTTCTGCAAACTTAGGATGTACTTCTAATGCTGGAATATCCTTTAATACTTCTACTTTTGTAAAAGGAACTCTTTCATAGCGGCGAACTGGTTCCCCTTCTTTGTATATCTTTCTTTGTCCCGCCGTAAACATAATATTTTCTTCTCCCATCAGATATTACCTCCTACTGTTTACCAATGCATTTATCTTTCAAGCAGAATGCAAGCACAGTAGAAATTGCTGATAAAATAGTGCAAAGAATAAATGCATTTCTATATCCAACATTTGCATTTGCGCCAGCTGCTGCAAGCATCATTGGTACGATCAAGAATGCGCATGAACGAACTCCAATAACGATAGGCATAATCAATTTGTTTGCCTGCGCAAAGTCAAATCTACCAAATACAGAAATGATTGCAGAAGGCATAAGGTTCATCATTCCACCTAATAATACAGCATAAAATACTACTGAAAATGATGCTAATGGAATGCTAACGATTGCAGAACCAGCTGCAGATACAAGCATCATAATGGTCCATAATAGACAGAATAACTTAACAGTCTTATTGGTTCCCATCTTCTGGTCAATATATCCCCAGATAACAGATGCTGGAATACCGATTACAGATGCAATGGTAAGCCAAAGAATAGCCATGTTCTGATCGATGCCAACAGCAACAAGTCTTGGGATCATCTGAGATACAGCTGCAACAAGTCCTAGTGCAACAAATCCAAAGATAATTGCAAGCATCCACATTTCTTTTGTTTTAAATAGCTTGCCCATGGTAAAGTCAGACTCATGTGCATTTAAGATTTTAAGATTTTCTTCTTTTTCTTCTTCTGTTAAAGGCTCATTATCTGGATATGCTCCTGCTTCTTCAGGATAATTCTTAAACCAAACAATCATAACAATTGCGATAATTGCCATAATAACAGTCATAAGATAGAATGGTGCAGCAATTCCCTTTGAGAATAAGCCCTGGAATACAGCTACCATGATGGCAGAAGAGAAACATGTTCCCATAGTTGCCCATCCAAGAGCAATACCTTTTTTCTTAGGGAACCAGTTGCTCATAATCTGCTGAGTAGAAACTAAGTTCAAAGAATTGGCAATTGCAGTTGCAAGAACTACTGATACGCCATATCCTGCAATTGTGGTTGCTCTACCATATACCGTCCAAACGATTGCTGACAAGATCAGGAAGATGACAGTTGGCCACTTAACACCTTTCTTTGCTACAATAACACCAAGGATCAAGGATACGACAATTCCTAAGAATCCACCCACTGCAGAGAACATCAATAACTGGTTAGAATCCCAACCATATGCACTTGCAAATGCTGTTACAGATACATTTAAAGTATCTGCTACCGTACATGTAAACATGTAGATAAACAAAGTGAAAATAATGACAGCCCAGCCCTTACGGCCAAAGCCTCTTTTTTTTGTGTTTTCCATTTTTATACCTCCATAAAACCTAAACAATTCTCCCAAACAAACTATTCATTTCATACTTTATTTGGTAACTTTTCACAGACCAATTGTAACACCTGTAGAATTCTATGGTATAAATAGATAAGGGGGCTGTTTAAACCTTTTTGTTTAAACAGTCCCCTTTTTGCTTAGCTTAAAATGCTCATGAATTTGTCTTGCTTTTATTTCATACTTGTTATCCTTCCAGGCCATGGAAATTCCACTAAATTTTAACTTTTCGTCCAAGGGATAAAATTTCAATTTATCTGCTTGATGGGCAAACATGACATCATTGGTAATTACAACACATTTTCTAGAAACTAAAGCAAGTTCCATATTTTGTCTTGAATCATATTCCTTTACTTTAACTTCGCTTTTTAGACCTTCTCTTTCAAGCCATTGAAGCACACGATTATAATAATCATTGGACACTTCTTTGGACAAAGTTCCAAAGGTTAGACCCTTAAAATCTTCTTTTGTAAGCTTTTTCTTTCTTGCAATAGGATGATACTTTGATACACAAAAGCTTACCTTCACCGCATTAGAGTCAATAGTTAATAAGTGTAGATCCTTTACCTCTTCAAATTCACTTGTGAAGGCAATGATAATATCTAATTTTCCTTGATCTAGGTAGCTAATCAAGGTTTTTGTGGGTAGAATGTCAAAGTGTATGTCAAGCTCTGGATTTTTTTCATTATAATCCGCTAGCTTTCGCATCAAATCATAGGTAATATTTCCAATATCTTCCATTCCAATCATGAGCTTTTGCTGCTCTTTTTTATGAACATCTCGAGCCCGATCTATCGTCCGCATATGTTCATAAAGCATCTGATCCCAATATTCAAAGAGTATATTTCCTTCTTCGGATAAGCGTACTCCCAAATTGTGACGAATAAATAAGGAAAAACCTAGCTCTTCTTCTAGAGCTTTCACCTGACGACTTACGGCTTGCGGTGTCATATAAAGAATTTCTCCTGCTTTTGACATGCTTCCTTCTCTAGCCGCATGGACAAAGCATTCTATTTGATGAATAGTCATACTAGCCTCCGCCCTTTACATTGAATAATCAAAATAATAGGATGTCTTTTAAATTCGTGTAATTGCAATTCTTTCTTCTTTTTCTCTTAGTTCTAATGGCTTATTCGCATATCCAACTGTAAGCGCAGATAGAATTTCATAGCCTTCAGGAAGTTTAAGTAGCTTCATAACTTCTTCATTGGCTTTTAATTTGCCAAGACATCCCCAAGTATAGCAACTTCCAATATTTAGCGCAGTTGCCTGAAGAATCATATTTTCAATAATACAAGCAACATTACAATATTCAATATGATCTGCAGAAATATCTGTTGCAGAAACCAAAATCAAAGTCTTAGCTGCATGCAGTGGATCTAGCATCTTTCCTGGAGTCTTTCTAGACTCAGTAAGGCATACTGCTCTGATTTTTTCTATCACTTCCTGGTTCGTAACTACTGTAATATGAGTCTTTTCGTGGTCGCCAACTGCTATAGGAGCAGTTTCTCCCGCTTCAATAATCTTTGCAAGTTCTTCTTCCGTAATCATTTCATCTGTATATTTTCGAACAGATCTTCTTAAATACAATGCCTTTTCTAATTCCATATCGTTCTCCTTCTCCTTTCACTTCATTTATCTTAACATATATCCAAGTATTTACACATTAAATTATTCTAGTTTAAATTTTGTTAACATTTTCTTCATTGAACCTTCTAAATAAAAACACATGCTTTTCACAAAAGGACGTTATAGTATAACCATCGAAAGAGATATTAAAACTTTCGAATTACTTGAAACTAATAAAAAGCCTTTAGTTTCAAAACTTTTTCATAATCTCCCTCTTTTAAAGAGCTACGAAATTACTGATCCCCCCCTCAAATCATCAGTAATGCCGTAGCTCTTTATTTTGCTATCATAAAGTTGTCTTCACACAAGAAAGAATTCTTCAAGCAAGATCCTTCGCCTGTGGCGATTGCACAGCGACACACTTCCAATAAGATAAAAAAAGTGCTATTCCCTTCAAAGGAATAACACTTATTCGTGAGCCATCGGGGACTCGAACCCCGGACAACTTGATTAAAAGTCAAGTGCTCTACCACCTGAGCTAATGGCCCATTTTTTTCTTTTTATATTAGAAATGCCCAGTTCCGGAATCGAACCAGAGACACGAGGATTTTCAGTCCTCTGCTCTACCAACTGAGCTAACTGGGCAAATAAAAAGAAAATTGCGGGAGCAGGATTTGAACCTGCGACCTTCGGGTTATGAGCCCGACGAGCTTCCAGACTGCTCCATCCCGCGATATCAATTACACTTTTCTTATGAAAGAAAAGAATGGATGGAGGTGGATTCGAACCACCGAAGCAATTTGCAGCAGATTTACAGTCTGTCCCCTTTGGCCACTCGGGAATCCATCCAT
>CAVJBW010000135.1:0-4522 GCA_963647625.1 Lachnospiraceae bacterium | reverse complement strand
ACCTTGATCTTCACCTTATAGGTTCCCTTCTTTAATCCCTTCTTTACGGTAAGTTTTCCTGATTTTTTGTCTACTGTAATCGAAGATTTTCCAGACACCTTTGCAAAGGTAAGCTTACCTGCTGTTGCACTAACGCCAAGAGAAAATGTCTGTTTTTTCTTCTTTAATTTCTTATAAGAAAGTGTCTTAGACGTCACCTTCGCCTTAATGCTTTGGCTTTTTTTGTTTACCTTTAGCGTTATGACCTTACTTGCTGAGCGATAAGCCTTTGATGACTTAGCTGTAATGGTGATTTTGGCACTGCCGGCAGCTTTGATGGTGACCTTTCCCTTGCTATCGACGCTAGCAACCTTTGTATTTGAAGAGGTATAGGTAAGATTCGTCTTTGCCTTTGCTCCTAGATTAAACGCTGCATCCTTATAGGTCTTTGTAATGACTCCATTGGTATTTTTTGCAGAAATGCTGATGCTTTGACTATCTGCAAAGTCTAGGTCGGCATCTGTAGTTTTTTCCAATGTAGAATAATCTAGCTTTAAATAAACATCCTGAGTACCACTTCCCTTAAGAATCGCATCCATAACCGGAACAAATACCTGCATTGGAATATAAGACTCTCCTAGTTCCATCGCCTCTCTGCAAAGTGGGAAAGTCACTACATTTGGATAGTTGCTTCCATAAGCATCGGATAAAGTCTTATTGTTCGCATCTGTTTGCAAGGAATCTACAGTTACTGCATGCAAGGTTCCCGATGGATTTCCACTAGCTGCTATCGTATATCCTGATTCATAGTAAGACAGATTCTTTAGATAAGCCAGCTTGGATGAAACACTCATTCCATTAAAATTCATGGTAATATATGGAAGTCCATTCTTGATTACCAGCTTAATCTTATGGTTGATTGCATTGTTACTCATAGATGTGTCTACCTTGTTTACCTTGACCATTTGTCCATCTAACTTATAGACTCCATCACTTAGAGTTGCAAGCTTACTATTCTCATTTTCTTCTGATAGATTGACCAAAGTATCCCAGTAAAGGGTGATTGTAGAATCAATATTGAACTTTCCAGCATCAAAATTAACACCAGAGACTTCTCCATTTAGATTCTTCATTGCATCAACATAGAGATAGACATTGTTGACATAGGTCTGACTAAGGCCATCAAGTGGCACGGTGATATCTGTCACGACACTGCACTTTCCAATGGTCTCTGCCTCTGTCTCTTCACTCGCATAGGTTACCCCTTCCATGGTAAGAGCTTTACTCGTATCTCCATTTGGATAATAGCCATTATAACCTAATACATAGAGTGGCTCTCCTATGGTTCCTGATACCATCTTGTAGGTCAACCACATCTTGCCAGCATCGTCTACGCGAAGATAAGCGGTAGCTTTCTTTTCTTCTCCAATAAGACCATGATTTACAACTGCCGTACGGTCTTTCATTTCAATCGAATAAAGCCCAGCTTCTGGTACCTCGCTAGGTGCCTCTGGAATCACTTCCTGTTCAATCTTTACTCCCAAAGCATTCATGACAGCTGTCTTGATGGCATTGGAAGAGTAAGTTGCTCCAGATACAGTATCCACATCATTGAGCTTTTGGGCATCATTCATGTAGAGACCTTCTAGCTTACTAGTCATCCCTTTGATGGCTTTGTTGAGATACATCTGATTATCCTCTACATAGCTTCCCTTAAAGTCTTGGCCTTCTAAGGTAACCTTGCTGATTTGTCCATCTGTTACCTGAACCTGGGCAAGTACATTGTATTTTCCGAATTGATCCACGGGAGCACTACTTTGGTCAGTTGTATAGTTCAAGCTAGCATCCCCTGATTTTTTTGCCTCAGCATAGTCCACCTTAAAATAAGCATCTGGTGCATAGCCCATGGCATCTACATACATACTTAAGTAGATTCCACCTTGAGTAAAGGTATTTTCAGGTATGGTAAAGGAAATCGTTTCCGGCACCATATGTGTGCCACTGCCATCTGACTTGGCCACTTCTTGGCTAGCAACAACCTCAGCAGCGACTGTGTCTCCAGATGGTTTTGTTCCTTGATAAATCTTGAAATCATAAGCATAGCCTGTCAAGGTCCCAACTGTTACACTTCTTAAGTTGACCTTTAAGCTAGGTATTTTGTTTTCATCAAAGGTCAAAGTCGCAAACTTTCCAGGGCAAGCTACTGCTACACTATCCTGGTCTAGATTGTGAGCATTTTTCAAAGTAACTGGTACGATATAGGTGGCAGAAGTATCAAAAGAAGTTTCTCCAATGGTTACGATATCACTGTCACTAGTAAGTGTAGCTGCATAATCCATATCTGTATTTGCTTCTGTCGCCAATGCAGATGCTGGTGCTGCCGAAAATGCCATAATGCAAGTCAGCATTAGGGCGATTAATTTACTTTTTTTCACAAAATCCTCGCTTTCCTATCTATAGACATACACCGGCCTGAATATAGCCGGTGCATGCATATAAGTGTTACATTATTTGAATAGAGTTATTTTACTTTCACGGTAATGGTTGCTTTTTTGCTAGAAGCATTATAATTGCCCTTAGCTGCAGCTTTAACCAATACTTTTACGGTATAGCTTCCCTTTTTCATACCTTTTTTCAAAGTAATTGTTCCTGAAGAAGACACTTTGATCTTAGAGTTTCCAGATACTTTCTTGTAAGTAATCTTGCCCTTGCTATTTACAGAAGCTTTGATACTAAAGCTTTTAGATTTTTTCTTCAGGGATGCATACTTAATGGTCTTTTTGTTCACAGCTACTTTAATGCTTGGAGCTGCCTTTGCTACTTTGATTGTAATAGTCTTGGTTGCTGGCTTATATTCCTTGGTTGCTGCTGCAGTCAATGTAATCTTTACTGTGCCAGCAGCCTTAATGGTTACTTTGCCATTTGGATCTACAACAGCAATCTTTGTATTTGATGACTTATAGGTCAAGCTACCCTTTGCCTTTGCACCTAGAGAAAATGCCTTGTCTCCATATTTCTTAGACACAATATTATTGCTCATCTTTACAGAAACGTTGATACTTTGAGCTTTTAATTTTACAAGTTGTGCTTTGGCATCTGCTAGGGATTGCTGTGTGCTCTCAACATCCTTTTGTAAGATTTCATCAGCTGCAAGAACCTTTTCAGCTTCCTTAATCACCGCTTCAAATTTTTCATAAGTAGCTTCTGTATAATCAGAAGACTTCACCTGTTTTGCCGCTGTTATATCAGACTTCAAATCATTGATTGCTTCTTCTGATGCTAATTCCTCTAATGCTGCTACTGCGTCATTTAACTCTTTTGCCTTAGTAGCAATGGCATCTCCCTGGATATCCTCATCAGCAGTCTCATCGATCGCATTATATACATCCTTTGCCGCATCATAGCTGGCCTTTGTATAGAGTGTCGCATCTACCTTTTCAAAAGCTCTCATAGCAGTTCCTAGTTCATTAACTGTTACAGTAAATGTACGATCACCCGTCTTCGTTACGGTATACTGGGAAGTACGGACTCCATTATTTATCACAGTCTCAGGATCCACTTTCTCACCCATAAGATTCGTTTCTGCTATTGTGCAGGTGCAGTCTCTAACATATGTGATTCCACCACCCATTGCAGCATTAAACTGAGCTACATCGTTCATTTTGCTTCCATTGACGATATACATGGTTCCTACAGACATACCTTGTGCACACGTAGCCTGGGCAGTAACCCCATCAAGAATCATGGATGCCTTTGCACTATTTCCATTAAAGATATAGTAGGAACCAACGATCTTACCGGTCTTTGCCTCAGAGCTGTCGATTACGTGGCAGCTTGCATAACCTACAATTCCATTTTCTTCTGTAATGGTATATCCATTCAAATCAAGTGTGCAATCCTTGTAGAAAGTCAGTCCATCCACTGTTAAATCTGCCTCAAGTTTTACTGTCTGGCCATTCTTTGCATAGGTGAGCGCCTGATTCGCCTGATCCTCCGCAATCTTCTTTGCGATGCTTCCATCTTCGTTATAAATAACTGCTACGGGATGTTCTACTTCTGCTTCTGTACCCTCTACTAAGGTCTGATATCCGGCATATTCACCTTCTGTTACATCTCCAAGAATATGTCCAGTAGGTGTAGCATAGGCTCCGTCAATACTACCTTGGGCTCCTTTAAAATATCCACCTTCTATGCTAATTGGTGCTGCCTGTGAGCAGATTGCATAACCTTTTGAACTTTCAAAGATACCACCCTTAATGGTTAAGTTACCTGTACCTGCATAGGTTAAAGCATCATTATTGCTGCCTTCAGGCGTTTTTACATTAACGCTTTCCAATACAACATCACCACCAGACAAATTTAGGCAGGTAAATTTTGAATTTTCCAGAGTATCCTTATCTGTTCCTATCATACTAGCTCTGTTTCCTGAATTGGATGTTACATGTTTTACCGTTGCTTCGCTACCATATAACTCCAATACTCCAGTGCTGCTATTGGTAATTGTGGTTACCTCATTTTTTCCATTACCTACACTTATATTGCC
>CAVJBW010000134.1:0-4571 GCA_963647625.1 Lachnospiraceae bacterium | reverse complement strand
AATGTTAACATTTTGCAAAAATTTTAAAAATGTTAATACTTTTGTTAACATTTTGGAAAAATTTTCAAAATGTTAACATTCAAGTTGCAAAACCCCACACAGACGGCTCCATTTTTTGCTATACTCCCTCCATTTTAGGAGGTTCTTATGTCTGAAAAACTATACGTTGGAGTAGACTTACACAAAACACAATTTACCATCTGTATCCTTACAGGTCCACTGGAGAACCAAACGGAACTTGAAGCGGGCACCAAGTTTCCCATGACTAAAGATGGCTATGAGAACTTCATTGCTATCGTGAAAGCCCTAGCAGAAAGCCCAGAGGATGTAATTTTAGCCATTGAAAGCACAGCCAATGCCCGATACTTCCGCGACACCATGGAGCGCCAAGGCTTTGAGGTACAAGTTGTCAACACCCTGCGCTTCAAGGTGGTCAACCTCAGCACCAAGAAAACGGACAAGAACGATGCTAGAACCCTCGCCTACTTCCTCTCGCGCAATCTTCTTCCAACAAGTCACCTCTGCAGTGCAGAAATGGAAGGCATCCGTCGCATTCTCAAAAGCCGCTCCCTCATGGTCCAAGACGCCGTGGCCCTCAAAAACCAAGCCCACGCCATCCTTCTTGCCTACGGAATTGTCACCCGTCCCACCCAATTTCAAAGCAAATCCAGCCGTAACAAACTTCTTGCCAGCCTCCCCTCCAAAATTCGCACCATTCTAGGCAGCCTTTTTGACTCTCTCTACGTAGTTGAAACCCAAACCAGAGAGCTAGAACGCACCCTCAAAGCCCTCACCTCCAGCGACCCGCGCGTCAGCCTACTTATGACCATCCCGGGCATTGGAATTGTCAACGCCTGCATAATCACCGCCTACACCGATGACATAAATCGGTTTGAATCCTACAAAAAGTACTCGGCCTACTGTGGTCTAGTGCCCTGGGTGCAGACGTCAAACGAGACGGTCTATTACGGGCGCATAACCAAGCGTGGGCCTCAGGAATTGCGCACAGCCCTGGTACAATGCGTGGTGGCCATGGTGAGGATGCAGGACAAGACGGGCAATTTCTCGCTTATGAGGCAATATCAGAGGCTTAAGGAGGAAAAATCGGCGGGAAAGGCCATCATTGCCATTGCTAGACGGCTATCTAGGATAATCTACATAATGCTGAAAACTATGACACCGTTTGACGAGGCTAAGTTAATAAGTTGAGGTTAGATGCCTCAAGTATCAAATCTGAGTTCGACACACTTTATGGCTTAATATGGACTGCCCCGAGCGCAGTCTGCAAGGCCGAATTGGAGAATGAACCGCCGGTATCGCATCCTTCTGTGGTCCCTAGAGACCGAAATAGAGACTGAGTTAAAATATCCGCGATTTGATGCAAAGGAGGTGCAAATGAAATGCTAAAAGACCGCCCTGTCCTCAGGCATTTACGGCAACGTGCAAAGCACAAAGCCCGCGAAGGATTACGCCTACTGGACTGCCCGCAGGTCTTCATTTCAAAACTTGAATTTTTGCAGCACAATAGTATAAGCGAACTCATTTCAAGCACAACAATGTTAACATTTTGCGAAAATTTTCAAAATGTTAATACTTTTGTTAACATTTTGGAAAAATTTTCAAAATGTTAACATTAAATGTCCTGCAGTCATTACCAGAATCATACAAAGGAGTAAAAAAGCCACCTCTTGCGAAGTGGCTTTTCTATACTCCAATAGACTAAATCTCTCTTTAGACTCTTTCAAGAAACTTGCCTGCGTCTTATCAAAGTCATACGACAAAGTGATATTTACCCTTACCGTGTCCAGTTACCGGTTCTATCAAGTTGTTTTCTTTCAGTTTATCAAGTAAATCGCCTGCACTGGACACCTTAATGCCACAGACTGCCATGATATCTTTTCTGCTGAAACAATCACAATCACAGAATGTCTCAAATAACATTACGAGATTATTATAAGATGTACTATAGCCATTGAAGTTCTGAATCTTTTGAAGAAAGGCTTCTTTTCTCGCACTAATTGACGGTTTTGCCTCTTCAATTGACGGTTTTGTCTCTTCAATTGACGGTTTTGCCTCAAAGAAAACAGTGATTTCATTCCTTTTTATCTGATATAACGGAGGTTTATTCCCTGCATTAAGGCAAGACTCTCTTATTTTCTGTATTCCACGTCCCCACGATTCAATAAATCCGGCTCTGTAAAAGGTATTGGCAATCAGAGGATTATAAGGACGGGATCTGTGCTTTCCAAGAAAATCTTCCATTGTCCAGTCATCAGGAAAAACACAATCATTGGAAATTAAGAGTCTGTCATTAAAAACCTTAATCTGAATGGGAATAAGTGTAGCGTAGTTTTTATGGGCAATTGCATTAAGAACAGCTTCCCTGACAGCATCCCTAGGATACGGATATGTCTCTATTCTTGATATTCCCTCATAGGAGATAACACCCTTGAAGTATTTTGTATAAAGCAAGTCCACAGTCATTTCAGCTTGATTTAGCAGAGATCCATGAATTTCATCCTGATACGCTATTTCTGTATCCGAAGAGAAATAACCAATCTTGATATAGCATCCAGGCACCCATTTTTCTGGGTTATGGTGAAATAATAGTACTCCTGCTCTTTTCAGAGATGCTCCATCAAGCAAATTTAGGCTATCAAGAAGTTGCATGTTATCTATGTTCACATTTTCTGATGACATGCGACTACTTTTTACTGCACGTTCACGAAAAATATCGAAAGAGTCAAAGCGCAACTCCGTTGGTGTAACGGCTAAAGGAACACTATCCCATGTTACACCAGTCCTTTTCAGCAGAAACTGATTAAGAAGTTGGCCTGATAATTGTTGCTTTGTGCTACCACTGCGGTAATGGTATTCTCCATAATATGAAATTGGATAAGGTTGTGGTTCAACTTTTATTTCAATATATTCTCTGTCGTCTTTGCTGAAAAGATTTACATCAACAACTATTCCAAGCGTATTACGAACTTTGTTGGAAATATCCTCCATCAGCTTTCTACTGTTGGAAACACCACTAACATGACCATTGTCATCTATGCCAATATATAGAATACCTCCCTGCGCATTAGCAAATCCACAAATCCATTTTAGGTATTCATCACGCCAGGATTCCTTATATTCAACGTTCTGGCTTTCTGACATTTCTATTTCTCTCCATATTTTTTACATATATTTCAACAGTAACATAATCTCAACATCTATTAAAAGAGTTCTGATTAAGAAATCATTAAACCTTGCTTCTCTTTATTGCTATGCTGTTTTCATACAGTATTTTACACCACAAAAGAGAAATGCAGTAGGACTTTTGGGCAAAAAGATTAATAGAGGAAGTATGAAAAAAGGTATTATCGTACTTTTGATTACGGTGCTGGCTGCTGGAATGGCTTTCGCAGGTCTTACTGGTAACGCTGGTATTTCTTTTGGTTTTAACTTGGACAGCAAAGATTGGGGATTCAACAATTCAACAACGACAACTTACAAGTTCTCATTTACTGTTGACACACAGGACGCTAAAGTTGGTGCAGAGCATCAGAAAGATGTTTGGGCAGAGCTTGAAGCTTCTGGTAGTGCAGTAATTAAGGAGAATGAAAAGGTTACAGTTTCTTCTTCAATCTCAAAGGCTAACATTCACATTGGTGAAGACCTCACAATTGGCATCCGTAATGCTGGTGGTGCTTATGACTATGTTAAGCATCCATTCTTGACAGATGCTGATAACAGTCCTCTTGATGCATTGAAGTTTGATGGAAATATTGTTCCTGGTTTCAATGTTACCTACAAAGAATGGAAAGGCGGTTTTGGTGCTAAGGGCAACACAGAAAGTGAGAAGTATACAATCTTCGCACACATTCAGACTCCTTCTTTCACAAAACTTGTTGAAGGTCTTACACTCCAGGCTGCTGGTTATGGCGTAATTGCTGACACAGGTAAGACATTTGGTGGCGCTCTTAAGGCTGACTTTGCTAAGGATAAGTTCTCAGCTGGTGCTGCTGCTGATTTGAAGTATGCTGGAGAGACATTCCTTTATGAAGCAAAAGCATATGCTGCATATGATTTTGTAAGTTTGGATGTTTATTCAACATTTGGTAAACTCTTGAAAATTGCTGGTTATGACAAGGAAGTCAAACTTGATGCTCAGCTTTCTGCTGCTTATACATTCAATGCTGAAGGCGAAGTTCCTGTAGCAGTTGAAGGTTATGCATCTATTACTGATGCTCTTCTTGATGCAAGAGAAATTGGTTTTGGTGCAAGTGCTGAAGCAACAATTAAGGCTTTCACAGTTTCAGCTGGTGCAGATTATGCTATCTATGCTAAAGAACTTGGAATCAGTGGTTCAGCTTCTTATAAAGCAGATAAGTTCACAGCTTATGCTAAGGTTGCAGCCGCTCTTGCTATTGAAGCAGACCCAGCTCTTGTGTCTCTCAAGCCAGAAGTTGGTGTTACATCAACTGACCTTATTGAGAATGCAACTCTCGCTCTCGTATGGAAGGGTGCTGACTTTGCAGAAGCAGCAAATAAGAAGGGTGCTGTTACAGCATATGCAACAATTG
>CAVJBW010000133.1:0-4624 GCA_963647625.1 Lachnospiraceae bacterium | reverse complement strand
ATAATGATAATAACATAAGTATGCTCTTTATGGGGGTAGACCGAGATGAGTTTAATGATGGCAGCACTTACAAGGAGGGTGGCCAGGCAGACAGCTTGTTCTTAATGGTGATTGATACCACAACAGGTAAGACCAAGATGGTACCGATTTCTAGATATACCATGGTCACCATAGATGAGTACAATGAGGATGGTACTTATTGGAGACAGAATGAAGTACAGGTATTGCTAGCCTATACCTACGGGGATGGTCGCCAAGAGAGCTGTAAGAATACAGCAACAGCGATTTCGAGACTCCTATATGGAATGCCTATATCCGGATACGTTGCGATTGATATGTCCGGAATTGGAGTTTTGAATGATGCCATTGGTGGCGTCCAAGTCGAAGTGATGGAGGATTTAAGCCAAGCAGATTCTCAGTTGTATCTTGGAAATGTAGTAACGCTTATGGGACAGCAGGCAGAGACCTATGTTCGAAGCCGTAAGTCTGAAGGAACGGATCTTGAAATAGATAATAACGCACCACGTATGCAACGACAGGTTCAGTATTTGAAGAATTATATTTCTTCTACCTTGTCTCAGATGAAGACCTCGCCGACGTTACCACTGAAGCTATATAATCTGGCTTCAGACTATACGATTACAGATGTGACGGCTTCTGAGACCTTATATTTGCTGACACAGATGGCTAGTAATGGCCTGGATATGGAAGTAGTAGATATTCCAAGTACAGCGAAGAAGGGTGAGTATACTGAAGTTTATGTTGATGAAGAGGCACTATATGAAGTTATATTAGATGTGTTCTATTCAGAAGTAGAGTGATTGATTTAGTAGTAATTTAGAGTTTAGGTTTATCAAGGAGGAACAATATGAAGAAGTTAGCAGTTTTAGCATTAAGTATGGGATTAGCATTTTCAATGCCAATAGCAGCAGGAGCAACCACTGTAGATCCATCACCAGATGAAGCTTTCGATGATGATGACAATGGCGGAGATGATGATGAGAACTTTGATGAAGATGACAATGGTGGAGATGAAGATGAGAACTTCGAAGATGAAGAAACTGTTGTTGTAGTTGTTAAGGGTCAGTTTACTTATGAAGATGGAACCCCAGCAAAGGGTCTTACCGTTAAGTTAAAGAATCAGAAAGTAACTACAGATTCTAAGGGTAATTACTCTTTTAAGGGAATCAAGCCTGGTACTTATACACTTACCGTTTCAAAGGGAGATGCTAAGTACACAACTGTCAAAGTAAAGGTAAGCAAGGATGGAGTTAAATTCCTTAGCACAAAGGATAACAGCAAGGTATTTTCTTCACAGAATTCAACTGTTGAACAGGATGGTAATAAGACTTCAATCACAGTCATCGTTGATGGTGTAATTACAGCAGATATGATTGACAATGCAACAGATGAATCTACTTCACCTAAGACTGGTGATACCACAAAGGCTGCAGGAGCTGCTTTCGTAGTAGTTGTAGCAGGAGTTGCTTTATTCTTCACAGGTAGAAGATATAAGAAAGCATAATTGAAAACGAAAAGATGAATCTATAAAAGGATGCCAAAGTCTACGGATTTTGGCATCCCTTTTTTATCTTATAGGAAACTTCCTTTCCATTAAAAAAAGCCATATTCCAGGAATAAGTGGAATATGGCTTTGCCTTTGACTTTATGATAATAACATACGATCGTTGTCTAGCTGAGCTCCAACACCTTCTTTGAATTGTTCTAATAAGTCAGTTACACTCATGCCTGCTCTTTGATCGCCTTCCACGTCGAGAATGATCTTGCCGGCATTCATCATAATGGTACGATTGCCCAGATCCAAGGCTGACTGCATATTGTGGGTAATCATAAGACAGGTCAGGTGATTTTCCTTGACAATACGTTTGGTCAGATCTAGTACCTTCTCTGCGGTTGCAGGATCTAAGGCTGCTGTGTGCTCATCTAAGAGAAGAATCTTCGGGGTTACTACGGTGGCCATTAAAAGGGTTAATGCCTGTCTTTGACCGCCAGATAGCAAGCCTACAGGATTTTTCATGCGATCTTCCAAGCCCATATCTAAGAGGGCAAGCTTCTCTCGAAAGTCTTTCTTCTCCTTCGAAGAGATACGAGAAAAGAACTTACCTTTGGAGGAGCTAGCACGAAGATAGGCTAGGGCAAGATTTTCTTCGATGCTCATGTTCGGAGCGGTACCCTTCATAGGATCTTGGAATAAGTGTCCTATATATTTGCTGCGTTTATAATCAGGCACAAAGGTAATGTCTTCGCCATCTAGTATAATGCCTCCTTTGTCAGCATAAAAAGTACCACAAATAGCATTGAACATGGTAGATTTGCCGGCACCATTACTTCCAATGATGGTAGCAAAGTCTCCGTCTTTAAAATGAATGCTTAAATCATCCAAAGCCTTCTTTTGATTGACCGTGCCAGGGTTAAATGTTTTAGAGATATGTACGAGTTCTAACATTAATAACTACCTCCTTGCTTCCTTTGCTTTAAAGCAGCATGTTTCACCTTTGCAAAGCCAAATTTTACTCTAAGATAAGGAATGGAAATGGCTACGGCAACAATGACTGCAGAAATCAGCTTCAAGGCAGAAGCGTCCACGTTAAATCGTAGGGCAATCGCTACAATAAAACGATAGAGACAAGAGCCTAAGATAACTCCGACGATACGGCGTGGAACAGAGCCTTTTCCTACAATGGTTTCTCCAATGATAAGAGCAGCTAAGGCAATGGTTACCTGGCCGGTTCCAATATTAATATCTGTAGAACGCTGATATTGCGCTAAAAGTCCACCAGAAAGACCGGTCATGGCATTAGAAAGGCAGAGCCCGATGGTAATCATGACAGAAGGACTGATGGAAGATGCCTTGATCATGAATTCGTTATCTCCCGTTGCTCGAATGGAAAGTCCTAGTCTGGTGCCTAAAAACCAGGTGAGGAAGAGACCAATCAAGGCAATGATAATGAGAATAACAATGATTTCATACCAGTTGCCCCCTATATGTTCCTTGGCCCAAGTAAAGAGGGTGTCGCAAGAAAAGAGGTTGATGGTAGAAGAAAATCCCATAATGGCAATATTGATGGTATAAAGTCCGGTATTGACAATAATACCAGCCAAAATAGATTCTACACCAAGCTTTGTTTGCAACAATGCCGTCACATAACCAGATGCAATACCGGCGCAAATGGAAAGAAGCAATCCTAGAATAGGATGTCCATTCAATGTGGCCATGGCACATACTGCACAGCCCAAGGTAAAGCAACCATCCGTAGACAAGTCGGCAATGTTGAGTATGGAAAATGAAATAAATAATGCAAGAGCCACCAAGGCATATATGCATCCCAATTCAATGGCACTTTGGGCCAAAGAAAGGGTAAAAATAGATGAAAGCATAGATATAAGTTCCCTTTCAAATTAAAATAGTGGTTGCTGCAAATGCAACAACCACTATTTTAACATGTATTTGTAAAAATGTTAATGAATTCTTTTATTCAAATTCTTCTGAAGTAGTAGTTTCTACTACGCTAGTAACCATATCTTTGAACATGCTGTAGTCAAGACCGATTGTTTCGGCGGTTTCGGTATTGATTGTAGCAATACCACTATCCTGAATCTGAACAGGGGTGGTAGCAGGATCTGCACCATTAACCAAGATGTCAACAACCATATCTGCTGTCTGGGTTCCTAATTCTTCGTAATTTACTCCATATCCACAGAAAGCTCCATTTAAAGCAAAGGAATCAGCACCACAATATTGAGGAATCTTTGCTTCTGTAAATTTTTCGAAGATTGCAAGCTCAGCAGTCATAACAGTATTGTCTGTTGGAGTAAAGATAGCATCGCATCCAGCAGCAACTAGAGCATCAGCAGCAAGAGAAATCTCATCGTTGGTAGTACCAGTCTTTTCTACATATTTCACACCTTTTTTCTCAAGATATGCAATGGCATCTTTGATTGACTGAGTAGAAGAGTCCTGACCCTTGTCGTAGAGAAGTCCTACTGTCTTGATATCATCATTGGCAGCAAACATTAAGTCTAATACTGCTTCTGTGTTCAAAGCATCTGAAGTTCCTGTTACATTAGATCCTGGCTCGTCTAAGGAAGAGACAAGGCCACTTCCAACTGGATCTGATACAGCAGAGAACACAACTGGAATGTCGGTTCCTTCGGTAGCAGCCTGCATGATAGCAGCAACTGGAGTTGCAATTGGAACGATGGCATCGACCTGATCAGCAACGCAGTCAGAAGCAATCTGATTCATTACGGTAGAGTCTGCCTGACCATTAGAATCGTCAATGTTGAAGGTAACACCGAGCTCTTTTCCTTTTGCTTCAAGCTCGCTTTGGATTGCTTCGTTGATCTGATTTAAAGAAGCATCATCAACATACTGTACAATTGCTACTGTATATTCGGTAGCGCTATTAGCAGCTTGATCCGAAGAAGCAGAAGCATCATTGCTAGTGTTTGATGAGCCACAACCAGCCAAAGCAGTCATTGCCAAGGCACCTGTCAAAAGGCAAGCAAATACTTTCTTTTTCATTGTAATATCCTCTTTTCTTTTGTGACTTTGATGAAGTCACATATTTTATAGAATTTCTTATTCGCCTAAGAGTAGGAA
>CAVJBW010000132.1:4341-4700 GCA_963647625.1 Lachnospiraceae bacterium | reverse complement strand
AGTCATGGCAATCTATGTTGTCTGGATCGTGATTGTTTTTATTTTCATAATAGTAAATGCAAGTAAAAATCAGACGAAAAATAAGCAAAAACAAAATAATCCGGCGCAAGGACCGAGCCAAAGCCAGGCCCTAACCAGACAAAAAGCCATGACCCAGCCGTCTAGAAACAATCAGCCCCCAAAAAGTAGGGATGTGGCAAAGAAAAAGAAAACCAAGACAAAAGAGACCTCCTGGGCTCATTTGTTTGAAAAGCCAAGCCAAGAAGAAAAGAAGCCGAGGCAAAATGACATTCTTACAAGGGCTACCATGAACGTACAAGAAACCTTTTCTCAGGATTCTATGGAAACAGAAGAGCTTG
>CAVJBW010000132.1:0-4331 GCA_963647625.1 Lachnospiraceae bacterium | reverse complement strand
TACGGTACCTTTGCAGGAAAAGGGGCAAGAGATGCCATGCAAGATTCTAGAAGAGGAAGAAGAGAAAGATCTGATGAAGGAAATCTCTGATTTGATGATTAAGGGACCGGATTGTCAGATTCCTTTTGCTAGAGACTTTGTTGCAGAAGGTCTTGATATGATAAGTAAAGCACTATAAAAAGAAGGTAAGTAGATTGAGAACAGTTCATCCAGGCGAGCTTTATCGCCATTTCAAAAATAAGTTATACCAGATTGTTACCGTGGCCAAACACTCCGAGACAGGAGAGGAGCTGGTAATCTATCAGGCTTTATATGGAGATTATGGAATCTATGCACGACCAAAAGAAATGTTCCTAAGCGAAGTAGATCATGAAAAATATCCCCAGGTAGAACAAAAATATCGTTTTGAAAAGGTGATAAAACAAGAAGAGGACGATCAGGAAGCTTATGCCAACCCAGAAACGATTATCCCTCAAGAGACAGAAGAGTCCTGCCAGGAAGGAGCCAATCCTCTCCTTATTAGATTCTTAGATGCCAAGGGATGCAAAGAGCAAATCCAGGTGTTAAAGGACATCAAGGACCAACTAGATGACCGCCTAATCAATGATATTGCCGTTGTGCTAGATGTGGTTATTGAAGATGGTCCTATAGAGGCTCGTTATAGACAGCTTCGTATTTGCTTAGAGACCAAAGAACGATTTGAAAATGGCCGCCTGCGCCATTAGTTAAGGGGCAGGGGGCTTTTGTGCTGACTAAGATAGGCATTAGAATATCCTCTTTTGCCGGTCAGTTCCGTGGAAAACCAGCTAGGAGGCTGATAATCAAGGGCTTGTGCTTCTGAGGGGAATTCCACTTCCGCAATTATCAAAGGTGCATGAACACCATCAAAGATATCCAGCTCGATGGTATATCCTTGGTGGTCAATGAGATAGCGGCGCTTGGATATGACATAACCGTCGGCCTTGGTGAGCAGGTGCTCATAGCTGGCTTGATCTAAGGGAAGATTGTATTCTTCTACCCCTAACAAGCCTTGTCTTTTGCCCTTGTAGGTCATATAGTAACGGTCATTATCCTGACGGATGCGAATGGCCGGAGAAGTATTGAGATAAGCCTGACAAATGTGACGAACAGGATATTTGTCATAATCTTTTGGTAAATCTTTGATTAAAAATCGTCTTTCAATTTCCATGGGATCATCCTTTCGGGAAATAATAGACTAATTATAACATAGAGGAGTAAGAAAATGAAAAAAGCAGGAATTTTTTTGGCAGATGGGTTTGAAGATGTAGAAGCACTTGCAACCATTGATGTCCTTAGAAGAGGCGGAGTAGACGTACAAATGATTCATGTAGAAGGAAGAGAAACCGTAGTAACGGCAAGGGGAATCCGTCTTTATACCGATCGAAAGCTCAATGAAGTATGTTTTAGTGACCTTGATGCCTTTATTTTGCCAGGAGGACTAGGAGGCTATCAAACCCTTCTTGCCAATGAAAAAGTGCAAAAAGAAGTAAAAGAAGGCTACGAGAGAGGCAAGGTGATTGCAGCTATTTGTGCAGCACCAGGCGTCTTAGGAAAAATCGGACTCTTGCAAGGCAAGAAGGCCACCATCTATCCAGGCATGGAAGAGGAACTAAAGGGAGCTGACTATATCAAAGATGAACTTGTACAAGATGGCAAGATCATTACTGCTCCTGGTATGGGCAAATCCATTGAATTTGGCCTTGCAATCCTCAAGGAGCTAACCAGTGAAGAAAATGCCAAGGAAATAGCCCAAAGTATTGTATTTTAAGGGGATTTTTTCATTGAAATTTATAATAGGCTATGATATAATGCCATTTGATTGTAGGCTACTTTGCGTTTGAGGCGACAAGAGCCTGTCAGAAATAGGCTTTTTTAAGCGAAAGTAGTTATTGTTAAGGAGGATTTTTTAAAATGAGTGTACAGGTAGAACAGTTAGAGCATAATATGGCAAAACTTACTGTAGAAGTACCAGCAGAAGACTTCGAGAAAGCAATCGAGTCAGTTTATCAGAAACAGAAAAGCAAGATTTCCATTCAGGGCTTCCGTAAAGGAAAGGTTCCAAGAAAGGTCATTGAAAAAATATATGGCGCAGATATCTTTTTTGAAGATGCAGCAAACCAGCTTCTTCCAGGAGCATATACTCAGGCAGCTTCTGAGAGTGGACTAGATATCGTATCAATTCCAGCAATTGATGTAACACAGATCGAAGCTGGCAAGGACTTGATCTTTACAGCAGAAGTTGCTACCAAGCCAGATGTTGAACTTGGTAAGTACAATGGTGTTACTGTAACCAAGATTGATTGCTCTGTATCAGAGGAAGAAGTGGAAGCTGAGCTTGAAAGCGAGAGAGAGAAGAATGCTCGTACCGTAACAGTTACAGACCGTCCAGTACAGGATGGAGATACTGTAGTGATTGACTTCAAGGGAACCGTAGATGGTGTTGCATTTGAAGGTGGAGAAGCTGAGAACTATTCTTTAGTTATTGGATCTCATAGCTTTATCGACAACTTTGAAGATCAGCTCATCGGCAAGAATAGTGGTGATGACTTAGATGTCAATGTAACCTTCCCAGAGGATTATCCACAGGAAGAACTTGCAGGAAAGGCAGCTGTATTTGCAGTAACCATTCATGAAATCAAGGAAAAGCAGCTTCCAGAATTAGATGATGAGTTTGCACAGGATGTATCTGAATTTGATACTATTGCAGAGTACAAGGAAAGCGTAAAAGAAAATGTTGCCAAGAGAAAAGAAGAACAGGCAACAAGAGATAAAGAAGACGAAGCTGTTGCCAAGATCGTAGACAAGTCCAAGATGGATATTCCAGAAGCTATGATCGAAACAAACGTTCAGAGAATGGTAGACGACTTCGCTCAGAGAATTGCAGCTCAGGGACTTTCTATGGAACAGTACATGCAGTTTACTGGAATGGACGTAGAAAAGCTCAAAGAGCAGATGAGACCAGATGCTGAAAAGACCATCAAGAATACTTTAGTTCTTGAGAAGATTGCTGAGGTTGAGAATCTCGAAGTAACAGATGAAGATGTAGAAAAAGAGATCGAAGATACTGCAGCTATGTACAATATGGAAGCAGACCAGCTCAAGAGCATGGTGAACCCAGAGCAGATGGAATCTTTAAAGAACGACATCAAGATTCGTAAGGCTGTTGACTTTATCATGGAGAATGTAAAGGAAAGAGCTAAGCCAAAGTCTAAGGCTGAGAAGGAAGCTGAAGCAAAGGCAAAAGAAGAAGCTTAATAAAAAGATAATTCCGGCGTGACCGGTGGTAAGTCGGTGCTGTGTATGAAGTCATGTGCAGCGCCGTCTTTCGATTTTATAGATAAGGAATTGCAGGAGGGTAAGATAATGCTTACAAATAGTTTAGTGCCATATGTCGTGGAACAGACAAGTAAGGGTGAACGCAGCTATGATATTTATTCTCGATTGTTAAAAGAGAGAATTATCTTTTTGGGTGAGGAAGTAAATGAGACAACAGCAAGCTTGGTAATTGCACAGCTTCTATTTTTAGAGTCGGAAGACCCTTCTAAAGATATCCAGCTATATATCAATTCACCAGGTGGAATGGTAACAGCAGGAATGGCAATTTATGATACCATGCAGTATATCAAGTGCGATGTCTCTACCATCTGTATTGGACTTGCAGCAAGTATGGGTGCATTTCTTTTGGCAGGTGGAGCAAAGGGCAAGAGAATGGCTCTTCCAAATGCAGAAATCATGATTCATCAGCCATCCGGTGGTGCAAGAGGACAGGCAACTGAGATCCAGATTGCAGCTGAAAATATTTTAAAAACAAAGAAAAAGTTAAATGAAATTCTAGCACAAAATACAGGAAAGCCATATGATGTGATTGCAGCAGATACAGAACGCGATTACTATATGGATGCACAAGAAGCAATGGAATATGGTCTTATTGACAGTGTTATTACAAAGCGTGCATAAGTTAGGATTTTAAGGGACAGATGCCAAAGAGGGGTCTGTCCCTATTTGGCTATATTTACCACAAAGGAAAAATCGTAACGAGATAGGAGAATATAATGGCAGGAAAAGGAAAAGGTACCACAACCAAGATACCAAGATGTGCTTTTTGCAACAAGGCGGAAGCCCAGGTGAGAAAGCTGATTTCAGGACCTACTGGTATGTATATTTGTGATGATTGTATTAATATTTGTAAAGAAATCATTGATGAAGATTATTACGATGATTACTTTGATGAGGCAGTGCCAGATAGCGAAATCAACCTCCTAAAGCCAAGGGAGCTAAAGGAATTCTTAGATCAATATGTGATTGGACAA
>CAVJBW010000131.1:0-4722 GCA_963647625.1 Lachnospiraceae bacterium | reverse complement strand
TAATTTTTTTAATATCTAAAGATGTTAATTTGTCACAATAAAGATATAGCTTTTTCAGTTTTTTATCTTTAGCCAAATTCTTAACGCTCTTAACATTAGAACCACCTATAGTCAAATCCTGGACTGTTTTGAATTTAGATGCATCAACAGAAGTAGCATTCGTGGAAATATATAAGCTACTTAGCTTGGTTAATTTTTCAATTCCACTATAATCTTTTATATCTGCCACACTAAGGTATGTTACATTATCTGTCTCTATCGTATTATTAACACTATCGTAATCATAACGATTCATCATCACTTGCCTCATCTCTGCACTAGGGAAGTTCTTTTCATTTACCTCTAGTACCTGGGCATTTACTGTAGTTTTAGCAAACATAACAGCACATGTAAAAGCTGCCACTGTCGCTGCTCTCATCATCCATTTTTTCATAAAATTCCTCCTTCTGGCCTTCGTGCCTTAAAACTAGTTTTATAGTACCATTTTCACAGTACCAATACAAGAGGAAAAAAATATTTTCTGACAATTTGCCAGTAAAAGGGATGAAAAATCTGAATTTGATTTTTCATCCCTTCTATTAATTAGTCTGCTGCAACTGTGTAGAAGTAAGTGCTCCCAAAGACGGCCAATAACGGAAGATTGCTTTTCCTAGAATCTTCTTCTTGTTAACATATTGAAATTGCTGAGCTTCTTCTTCTGTCTGAGCCTTTTCATACATCAATGCCTCATCTGCCCAAAGTCTAGCATCTGCCGAATTATTACGATTATCTCCGAGCATGAGATAACAGTCTTCTGGCACTTCAAAGGTATATCCTGTATTCTCCACGGTCCAAGTCTCCTTCAAATAAGGCTCTTCAATAGGCTCCTTGGAATCATTGATATAGATCTTGCCATCTTCAATAGTTACCTTCTCTCCAGGAAGCCCAATGATACGCTTGATATAGGTCTGGTCCTCATCAACTGGATATTTAAAAATTACAATGTCATATCGTTTTGGATCCTCAGTCAGGTAAGCTAGACGAAAGCCAATCAAGCGGTCATCTGGCATTATGGTATTTTCCATTGATCCTGTTGGTACAACGGCATTTACAATAACAAATTGCTTAACAACAACTACTGCTACAACAACAATGACAATCAAACGAATCCAGCTAATGATCTCTTTTTTTACATTGACTGCTTCTTTCTCGCCCTTGTTATTCTTATCATTAGACAGGGTTGCTCGCACTTTCTTTGCTTCTGTATATTCTTCCTTAGCATCTTGTAAAGCATCTTGCTCTTTGTCATGATTCGTTAAGTTTGTTTTATTTTCTTCCATCATTTACTTCTCTTTCTAATATCCTCGAATAGAATCCTGGGTATCATCTGTTGTATTTTCAATCTTGCGAATTATTAAAGGATAGGAGTAATCATCGTTGACACGTACCAGGACCCGGTCTCCTTGCTGATGTCCAAGCAAAGCCTTTCCCATCGGAGATTCAATACTAATCTTGCCTTCCATAGAATTGCCACGTATGGAAGTTACGATGCGATAGGTCTCCTCTTGGTCGTCTTCTTCAAAGTATACAGTTACCGTATTGTTGATTCCTACCTTGTCAGAATCCGATTCGTCCGATACGATATAGGCATTTTTCAGCATTCTCTCCAAATATCGTATCCTGCTTTCGTTGCGATTCTTATCCTTTTTGGCTGCATGATATTCAAAGTTCTCGCTCAAGTCCCCCTGTGCTCTAGCTACCTTGACAGCTTCTATCAGCTGGGGTCTTAAGTCCAATCTTCGATGTTCGATCTCTTGTTTAATCTTCTCAACATCGCTTTTGGTCAGTCGCTCACCCATATATACTACCACCTTTACATACTGATTTAAAGTATAGCGAATATGTTCTTGAACTGTCAAGGTTATCCAATTCAAAAAAAGGCTCCACCAAAAGAGAAATTTTCTCTTCTGATGCAACCTTTTTTCGATAATAGTATTCCCTTTTCTTAGTTACTCTTTTCTCCTAAGGTCACTTTCACATCCTGACTTGTATACTCCTGTCCGTTGGCTACTGCCACGGTAAGAGTCACTTGATCTCCAGGCGATGAGGAAGATATTGCACTCGATAGTTCTTCAAAAGAAGTAATCTCCTTGCCATCTACGGCTGTAACAATCATTCCCTGGGTCAATCCTGCACTTTGAGCTGCACTGCCTGTTTCTACTTTGGAGATATAGGCTCCTTTTGGCATATTGTAACTTTCAGCAATTTCTTCTGTTACATCAACTCCGGATATACCTAGATAGGCTCCGCCGCTTTGGCTTGATGAACCATTTTTAATCAAATCTTCAAGAATGGTACTTGCATCTGAAATTGGAATTGCAAATCCCATACCTTCTACGCTGGTATCTGCATATTTGGAAGAATTGATTCCGATTACTTCTCCCTTGGTATTGATCAGTGCACCTCCACTATTTCCTGGATTGATGGCAGCATCCGTCTGGATCAAAGTATTGGTTACGCTAGTATTGGTACTACTATCTGTGGTGGTTACTTCTCGATTCAAGGCTGAGATAACGCCTGTAGTTACCGACTGGCCATATCCTAAGGCATTTCCAATGGCAATGGCGCTTTCTCCTACGGATAATTCTGTGGAATCTCCAAGGGTTGCCACTTTGATTTCAGATAAAGTAGCACTATCTATATCACTAATTGCTACCTTTACCACTGCAAGATCCGAATCAGAATCGGTTCCTTGAATTGTAGCAGATGCTGTGGAATCATCGGAGAATTGCACCGTAAGGCTGCTAGCACCTTCTACCACGTGATTGTTGGTTGCAATATAGAGATATTTCTTTGTTTGGTTGATAATAATTCCTGAACCTGCACCTTCTGACTCATAGTTTTCAGTTTGACCAAACATATTGGCATATTGCTCTTCAGAAACCGTAGTAATTGCAACGATTGATGGCATTACATTAGAAACCACTTGAGAAATATCCGTAGTATCTGTAGCGGTGCTTGTGGTGGTCTTCTCAATGCTAGTATCCGAATCAGAAACTGTCGTCGCTGACTGACTTGTACTGCTTGATGAAGTATCTGTGCTCTGCACTAGAGAGCTTGCTCCTGAGAAGGTAACACCAGCTACCAAGCCAAAGGCAACGGCAATGGCTGTTGTCTTCATCATCTTATTTCCAAAACTTCCTTTTTTCAGCAAATGTCTTTTTGCTTTTTTTGCATTTTCTTCATCCATATTAACATCTTCAATAGTTACTCCATCTGCATCGATGATACGATCTTCTGTGTTTCCTGCCTGATAAAAATGATTATTTTCATGTTGCATAATATATGATCTCCTTTCATACTACATCCCATTGGAATGAATCATTTCATTGCTTTTTTTGTTATGTCGTAATTGTAGGAAGGAAATGTGAAGTGTGTGTGTTTATAAATTTAAAGAATTTGGATTTTTATGTGTGTATTTTGTGAATAAATATTAAGACCATATAAAGCATAAAATAAGCCCCTTTGCACGTTTCGTGCAAAGAGGCCTCTATATACTATGCCTTTTCTCTGATTTTTTTCAAGGTAGCAAAGTCCATCTGCGTTCGATTGTCAAAGTTGGACATAATGTCATGAATCTGGAATTTTTCTGGAGTGTTTGCATTTGCCAAATCATACATCTTATTGTCTTCAAAGCAAAGTATGGTCGGCTTTCTAAAGTCCTTGCTTCCTTCTGATACCACAAGTCCTCTATCTCCTGATTCTAGCTCCACGCAAGTTCCCGGTGGAATCACGTCAATACTATCAATCAAAGCTTGTACGATATTGCTTGGATATTTGGATGGATGATCCATAAGATAACAGCATACGCGAAAGATAGATTCTTCTTTTTTGTAGATTCTCATTGATGTCATAAGATCAAATAGGTCCATGGTCTTTAGGATCTGAGTTCCTGGAAGATATTTGGTGCTATCATAGATTTCACCCTGCCTTTTTTCCATGGACACCTGATAAAACTGAGTGAGGTACCTTCGAATCGTAGCGGAGATTGCATGGTCATTGCGAATCAGGTTGTAACCTTGCATCTCTGCTTCTCGCACTGTCTTTAATTCTTGTTCCGTCAGTTTCGATGGCTTATATAAAATCTCCGGATCCACATACATCTTACCTATGTCATGGACTAAGGCTGCACAAATCATTGGATAAATCTCTTTGTAATGAATCTGCATTCGATTCGCTACAAGGCAGGTCAAAGAGGCTACATTGATCGCATGCTTGAAATACTGATCCGACGGTCCTCGCAAAGTCTGGAAAAAGGTTATCTTCTTGGTTCTTCGAGAGTACATCTGCTCAATCTGATTGGCTAAGGAATCTAGTTGGTAGAAATCTCCACCATTAATAATGGATTCAAGGATCTTTTTCAATTCTACCCATTGCATGGTCTGGACACGTTCAAATTCAATCTCTTCATCCGTCATAGGTGGCACTGGCTCTGTGGCATCTAATACATAGGCACCAAACAAGTCGCTGCTTTGAAGCATCTGCAAAGCTACCGGCACCAAGGCCGATCCCCTCTCGTATAAAAGTACCCCTTTGTCATTGTATATTGACTTGGCAATTCGCATTCCCAGCTTTAGCTGGTCCTTCGTAACGAATTTCATTCTCTCAACCTTCCTTACCTACCTTAGAACAAGGCTTTCTACCACCTAATATATCATTTTACTTTTTATGACACAATATTTT
>CAVJBW010000130.1:2282-4729 GCA_963647625.1 Lachnospiraceae bacterium | reverse complement strand
ATTCAAATCCATTATTTGTCACTCATAACGCTCAAATAAATCTGTTCGAGCTTACTGTGCATAACTTTTATGCTATATTTATCATTAATCAGCTCTATATTTTTTTTACCTACTTGTTCTACTGCTTCTCCGTCCGAACACACCTTTTTGATTGCTTCAGCTAAAGCCTTAACATCTCCGGGGTCTACAAGAATTCCATTTTCCTTCTTAACAACCTCAGGAATAGCGCCAACCGTCGTACTAATAATTGCTTTCCCACAGGCCATGCCTTCCAAAATTGCCATTGGAAGTCCTTCATTATACGAAGGCAAAATCACAACACTGGATTTTTTTAGAAGTTCTAGTTTTTTATCAAAATCAGCCCATCCAACAACTATAATATTGTCTTGCAGCTTCTTCTCTTTGATTAACTCTTTGCATCTATCGATTTCTCCATCGCCCGCTAGATAGCACTTAATGTCTGGAACCTGATTTTTAACTAGTTCTATCGCTGCTATTAGATCATAAGTACCTTTTCTCTCACCTAGTCTTCCTAGTGAAACAAAAGCATGTGGGTGCACGCTATTATCTGTAATCGCCGGAGCAAGACGTTGCATGTCAATTCCATTCTCTATAGCAACACAGTTCTTTATTCCAAATGTTTCCTCGAATCTATGTTTCCATTCATTGGACAATGCAATTACCTTATCGGCTGCATTTAATATTGAAAGAATCCGCTTTTTCCGATGGCTCTTCTCAAAGAAAATCATGTACTCAGCACCATGGATATGCAGAATTACTTTCTTCCCCCACTTCTTAGCCGTCCGTACATACCAGCCTTTTCGAAAAGTACTTCCATAAGATGCTGCATGAATGTGATAGATATCATAATTGCGTTTCGCGAAACAGAATCGAAGAAAGGAAAATACAGAGAATGCAAGGACCTTTAGCTTATTTCCATCTATGTATGATTCGTAGATGTCTATATCGCAATCTTCATTTAATCTTTTATCCTTTGCTATTTCTTCTATAACCGTAGCCATCCCACCCTTGGATCTTGTGGGGCTTGGACCTACCACTAGAACGCGCATCGTTTTAATCCACCTTGTTTTTCTTAAAGTAATCGTTCTTCATCTTTACAGCCTCATTACTCAGCAGTATGATGCCGATAAGATTGGGAATAATCATAAGACCATTAAACGTATCTGCCAAATCCCATGCAAATCCCAATGTGCTTTGTGACCCAATCAAGATAATAACTACCCATGCGGCCTTGATAATTGGCTTCACCTTTTTGCCAAATATGTACTCACCTGCCCTCTCTGCATATGTGTAATAGCTAATAAGACAAGAGAATCCAAACAGAACAACAGCGACGAGACATATAAAACCTCCTACACCGCCAGGAAGTAACTGATCAAACGCTCTCATGGTAAGGACAGCTCCATCAAGTCCACTGTTCCAAAGTCCAGAAAGAACTATCGCAATGCCTGTCACACTACAGATAAAAACGGTGTCAAGGAAAACCTCTACTGGTCCCCATACGGCCTGCTCTATAGGATCGTTCACCTTTGCACCACAATGCACCATTGCTGCAGTACCAAGTCCAGCCTCATTGGAATAAATTCCTCTTGCTATGCCGTAACGCATACATACAAAAATCGACCCTACAATTCCGCCTGTTGCAGCTTTCGGATTAAATGCAGCTGTGAAAATCTCGACAATCGCATTCGGCACTTCCGTGATATGGACAAGAATAATTAAAAGACCAGCAAGAATATATGCGCCACCCATAAAAGGAGCCAGCACCTCACAAACGTGACCAATACGGCCGATTCCACCAAACACAATAATGCCAACAATCACAGCTAAGATAATGCCTGTACCAAGAGTTGGAACATTGTAGCGTTCATTCAGAGTCAATGCGATTGTATTGGTATCTACGACACCAGAAATAACAAATGCGAAAGGGATAACGAGAATCGAAAATAAAATACCAAGCCAATGCTGATGCAAGCCATCTGATAGATAGTACATTGCACCACCACTTACCGTGCCATCTTCATGCACCTTACGATACTTGATACCGAGAGCAATCTCTGCGAACTTAGTAGACATGCCTACGAAGGCCGCCACAATCATCCATACAAGAGCACCAGGACCGCCCATAACAATAGCTGTTGCTGCACCAGCGATATTCCCGGATCCGACAATTGCAGAAACAGATGTCATTGCGGCCTGGAAGCTAGTAAGTTCTCCCTGTGCAACAGGACCATCATCTTTCTTTTGAAACGCTCTCACTATCGTCTGCTTAACCAACCACACTGGATGTCGAAACTGAATGAATCCTAGCCGAATTGTGTAGTAAATTCCTGTTCCCAAAATCAGTAGCATAATAGGGACGCCCCACACAATTCCATTAATAAAATCATTAATCTCTATCAGTTTTTCCAAAACATATCCTCCAA
>CAVJBW010000130.1:0-2272 GCA_963647625.1 Lachnospiraceae bacterium | reverse complement strand
ATCTGCATCTGGCAGTTGCTTTCTTCTTTTCTTCTTTTGCTCTATGCTTTCAATGTATGTCACCGTGTGTTTATCACTGTTACCTCTTCAGCACTCTACCAAGCTTGATTCTCTTTGCCATTTCGATATCAAAAGAGCGCGGTGTAAACGGATCGGAACCCGCCCCATCCGTAAAAGTAAGTTCTCCAAAGTAAACATTATCGTTAGCCAAATAAAGATCTACCCGCACAAATTGAAAAGGCTTAGCGAGTTTTTTTACAACATCTACTATCTCGGAGAAGTTATCCCCTTGTGGCAATACATAATCACTATTCTTAACTCCGCCATTGAGAACGCCTTCCAGTTTCTTTCCGGACATATCATACATATCGACAGTCTCGTCTGTGTAGCGATCTGTGAACACTCCATAGTAAAGAGGCTCCCCATCGTAACAGTAGAATTTATAGTCTCTTAATGCCCCCGACTCATCTTCCAAATACTCTTCGGCAATAATTCGATTTTTAACACCTCTGTACTGAGGTTCCTTCTTCATTTTGTAGAAGTCATCCTTCAGCCACTTACGCATAGTTCTTGCCGCCTTCTGCTTATCCAGCTTATCCTTATCTTTGCAAATAAGAACCGCTCCGCTTCCATTTGTACATTTTAAAACGAATCTTTGCGGCAGTTTTTGATAATCTATTTCTTCTGGGCTGTTATATATTCCGTAGAGCTTGTTCAGATATTTTTCCCCGACTGCTTCCTCTACAAATTTTCTTACCTCATATTTGTCAACATAATCGCCCAGTTCATCTAAATGCCCATACAATTTCAGCCATTGGATTTTTTCTCCAAAATACTGTGGATTCTTTAAGTTCAGTTTCTTTTGATAGCCTCTAAAATAAATCAGATATAGAGCCGGCTTTTCCGGCAAAATCCTAAGAACACTTCTATATAGTTCCTTCGCAAATCCCATTTTTCTATCCTCACATTTGGCAGATATAAGAATCGATACTGCCAATAATTACATCTGTATTACTCTCGTACTTCTTATATTCAGTCTTTCTGACTGTCTCTAATGCTTTCTCCAAATCCATGTCTTCGCACGCATAGATAAGGTTCAATTCCTTAAACTGACCAATAAGCTGAATCTGATGGTCATCTACATGTTCCCCATACTTCTCAAGTCTTGGAACAGCAATAACCTTTTTACCCTTCTTGACAGCTCCAATGATTGCTCCGGTTCCACCGTGAGTAATAACAATATCAGCCTTACTCATCATGTTTGCAAACTCGTCACGATCCAAGAATTCCTTAAATTTATAATTTCTCGGCTTATAATCGCTATATCCTATCTGAGCAAATACATCTTCAGCTTCAACGATTTCTTTTCCACACAGTTCATCCACAGCTCTCAGCAACCTATTAAACTGAAACTTCTGTGAACCCAATGTAATGAATATCATCAATAGATTCCCCCGACATATAGCGCATTAGGATAGAATTTCTTCATAGACTCCCATTGCACATAGAACTGGTCAGCGTATTTGTATAAAAATTTTCCAGTTTGGGTTGGAGAGGAGACTTTAGCAAAGGACTCAATATAAATAAGCTTCTTGCCGAAGAGTTTAATCAAAAGACACAATGGAATCATTGCAAGCACGCCTGTTGTAATAACCACATCCGGCTTCTCTAGAAGCATGATTCGCAGGCTCCGTATTGTGTTTACAACCATCCACAGTGGCATCAAAATTTCTCTTCTATTAACCTGATGCATGTAGTACATTTTCTGACCTTTGATAACCGCCTTATATTCGGTTTCTTCTGTAACAACCAGACTGTCATATTTTTCCATCAACGGTTTTAGCATCGATATCTGTTCAAAATGCCCTCCGGATGACGCTGCAAAACACAACTTCTTACTCACTTTATCTAATCCTCATTCTTATCTATTCTTCCCGGTCTTCTCTAGACCACATTTCAGCCGTTTGGTTTAATCCCTACCAAACAAATCTCTTGTGTAGACCTTATCAGACACATCTTCCAAGCACTTATCATATCTATTCGCTATGATAGCGTCCGACTCAGCCTTGAACTTCTCTATATCGTTCACAACCTTACTTCCGTAGAATGTGGATCCATCCTCGAGTGTTGGCTCATAAACAACAACCTTCGCACCTTTGGCTTTTATTCGCTTCATAACACCCTGGATTGCAGATTGACGGAAGTTGTCGCTATTACTCTTCATGGTTAAGCGGTACACACCGATAACAACCTCTTTTTCTCCCACATACTC
>CAVJBW010000129.1:0-4763 GCA_963647625.1 Lachnospiraceae bacterium | reverse complement strand
TACAGTTTCCATCTGGGAAATGGAATGGCATCCAAGTCTCTCCTGGAGATACCTTGCTTCCTACTCTTGCTGTTGTTTCAATAGAACCACGGCGAGAAGAAGCCTTGATCAGCTCTCCATCCTTAATGCCAAGTCTAGCTGCATCCTCTTCATTCACCTCAATAAATGATTTTCCTTCGATCTCCATCAATCCTGGAGTACGTCCTGTCATAGCACGTGTTGTGTAATGATATAGGATACGTCCTGTCATTAAGAATAATGGATATTCTTCATCTGGAAGCTCCTTGGATGGTGTATATTCTGTAGGATATAACCAGCCAAGTCCTCTTGAGAACTTGCCCACATGCATGATTGGAGTTCCTGGGTGATCCTTGCTGGTACATGGCCACTGCAATGCATTTTGATAGCATTCTTCGCTATCTAATCTTTCATGAGAAATACCTGCAAAGGAAGGAGTTACAGATGCAACTTCATCCATGATTTCAGCTGAAGTCATATGTTTTTGTGGATATCCCATACGATTCATAAGATCGATGATGATATCGGTATCTAAGCGAATATCAAACTCTGGGTCCTTAGTTAAATCAACTGCTTTACGAACTCTTTGTACACGTCTTTCTGTATTAGAGAAGGTACCTTCCTTTTCTGCATAAGACATACCTGGCAAGATAACATCTGCAAGCTCAGCAGTCTCTGTCATAAAGAGTTCTTGAACAACAAAGAAGTCAAGGCTCTTTAAGGCTTTAATAACATGGTTGGTATCTGGGTCTGTTACCACTGGATCTTCTCCATAGATATAAAGTCCTTTGATTTCTCCACGGATTGCTGCTGGGAAGACGTCTGTCGCATGAACACCAATTTCTGTTGGCATTGGAACGCCCCAAGCCTCTTCAAACTTCTTGATTACATCTGGGTTGGATACCTTCTGATATCCTGGGAAGTCTGTAGGCTGTGCTCCCATATCGCAAGCACCCTGTACGTTATTCTGTCCACGAAGTGGATTGACTCCACAGCCTGGACGGCCAAGCTTTCCACAAAGCATTGCCATATTGGACATAGACATAACGCCTCTAGTTCCTTCTGAATGTTCTGTTACACCAAGGCAGTAGATGATTGGAGCCTTGTCTGCCTTTGCATACATTCTGGCAGCTTCAATCAGCTTGTCTGGGTCGATATGACAGATTTCTCCTACTTTTTCAGGAGTATATTCTTTTACGATTTCTGCAAGTTCTTCAAAGCCTTCTGATCTTTCTTCGATGAACTTTTTGTCGATCAGATTCTCTTTGATCATGATATGCATCATACCATTGGCAAATGCAATATTGGTTCCTGGCTCAAGCTTGAGATGAACATCTGCATACTTGGTAAGGCCGATATCACGAGGATCTACTACGATCAACTTGGTTCCATGCTGTACTGCTTCACGAATCTGCATACCTACTACAGGGTGAGCTTCTTCTGGATTGGAACCAACTAGCATAATGCAATCTACATCATGAGTAATATCATAGATTGGGTTGGTCATTGCACCAGAACCTAATGTCATAGCAAGTCCAGCTACAGAAGCTGAGTGACATACTCTAGCACAGTTGTCAGTATTGTTGGTTCCAAAGCAGGTACGAACCATCTTCTGAACCATGTAAATATCTTCATTTGGTGATCTAGAACAAGCGAAACCAGCTAGTGACTTAGAGCCATACTGTTTCTTGATTTCCATGAATTTGGATGCTACAAGATCTAAGGCTTCATCCCAAGTAGCTCTTTCAAATTCGCCAGTTTCTTTATTTTTAATAAGTGGGTATTTGAGACGATCTTTGGAATGAACAAAGTCAAAGCTTCCACTACGTCCCTTAACACACAACTTGTTATGGTTACTTGGGCCATCTGCTGCGATACAGTCTACAATCTTGTTGTCCTTGACAACTAAGTCATACTGACATCCAGTAGCACAGTGTGGACAAGTCGTACGAACTTTTTTAACCTGCCACTCTCTATATTCTTTTCTTCTCTTTTCTGTAAGAGCTCCTGTAGGACAGGCCTGAGAACAGTTACCACAAGATTCACAGATGGTCTGCTTCCAATCTTCACCAAATGGAAGATCAATCAGCATATGAGAACCATCTCTCTTTACATCAATTGCTTTTCTTCCTGTTACCACGTGACAGGTATTGACACATCTCTGGCACTGGATACATTTTGATTCATCATAAATCAAGAATGGATTGCTATCCTTATAAGTCTTGAACTCTTTCTTCTTGGTTGGTGCATATGGAGTTTCCTCTACTTCATATTCACGACAAAGTGCTTCTAATTCGCACATTCCATTCTTACCACAATTAAAGCAGTCTTTATTGTGATTAGCCAAAATAAGGCTCAGCATAGTCTTTCTGTTTTCACGTACTCTTTGACTATTGGTCAAAATCGTCATTCCATCTGCTGCAGCAGTATTACATGCTGTCACAAGCTCTTCTCTGCCTTCTACTTCTACTACGCAGATACGACAAGAAGCGACTTCACTAATGCCTTCAAGATAACAAAGAGTTGGAATCTTGATTCCGCTTTCTCTTGCAACCTGAAGAATTGTTCCACCATTTTCAGATGTTACGACCTGACCGTCAATCATTAATTTGATCATTTATTTTCCTCCCAAATTTAATTATTGTCTTTCCCTATATATAATATAGCCCGACTCTACAAATCATTGTAATAAAAAATTGTATTTTTTTCCATACGCACTTTGAACATAATATCATGCTCCATCTATGCGTTTTTAACAAAAACGGCAAAAAGGACACCGGCCATGCGCCAATGTCCCTTTTCCCGTTCCTATCGGTCCATCCACTTTAAGTTAATTCATAAAGGGTTTGTCGAATATTCTTAATGTCAATTGGTTTGCCTACATGGGCATCCATGCCTGCTTCTAGGCAAGCCTTTTTATCTTCTACAAAGGCATTCGCCGTCATTGCAATAATAAGGACAGTCTGTGCATCCTGACGAGGTAGCCTTCGAATCTGTCTCGTCGCTTCCATGCCTCCCATGACTGGCATCATAACATCCATAAAGATATAATCAAACTCTCCTTCTTTTGACTGCTCAAAGATTTCTACCGCTTCCTTACCATTGTAAGCCGGTGTAATAGCAAGACCTTCATCTTGCAAAATGCTTTGCGCAATCTCCATATTCAAAGCATTATCTTCTACTAAAAGAGCTTTTTTGCCACTTAAATCAATCTTCTCTTCTAGTCGATTTGCTTCCTTAGAGACATAGTCCACGTCAAGATCCAAAGGAAGCTCTATGGTAAAGGTACTTCCTACTCCTTCTACGCTATCTAGTAAGATGGTGCCGCCCATAAGCTCAACGATTTCTTTTACGATAGCAAGACCGAGTCCAGAGCCGGAGAAACTAGTTGTGGTCTCTTTGCCTTCCTGGGCAAATGGTTCAAATGCATGGGCCTTAAATTCTTCACTCATTCCAAGGCCTGTATCTGCGCAAATGAACTGGTAGACTACTCGATTATCTCTACAGAACAGTTCTGTGCAAGACAGAGTGATACTGCCACCTCTTCGATTGTATTTCACCGCATTGGAGGCAAGATTCATCAGCACTCGGTTCAAATGTAATGGGCTGCCCTTTACATAAGGATGCTCGATCTTAATGATTGAATTGGCCTCATCAATGATTACTCCATGTTCGTTAGCACTTGTGGCTACCGATGGCAAGATTCCTTTCACCAATTCTTCCAAATCAAAGGATTTGTATTCTAGTTCAAGAGCCCCTGATTCCATCTTGCCGATATCAAGTACATTGTTGACTAAGTCTAGCAAATATTCTGCTGAGGTCATAATCTTTCTTTGACATTCTTCCTGCTTGTCAATCTGACCTTCATATTTTTTGCTAATGTGCAACATTCCAATGATTCCATTTAATGGAGTCCGAATATCATGACTCATACGGCGCAAGAAATCGGTCTTGGAGCGATTGGCTCTTTCCGCTTCTAGGGCGCTCCTTCGCAGATGTTCCTTTAGTTCAAGCTCTTGTCTTTTCTCTTCCGTAAAATCTCTAGCGCAGTACAAGACTTCCTCTATGTTACCATCGGATAAGCGCTTCTTTATAACAAATCTAGCTTGGAACCATCTACCATAAGTATTGAGGTATTCCGCTACAATGGTATTGTTGCCTCCCATTCTCTCCTCTATGGTATTCAAATCAAAGAAATCTCTCATTTCATCTTGCATCTCACTGGCTACAAAATTCTTCAAGATGAGGTCTATGATCTGATCCACATTGCCTTCGCTACCAGCGATCCTGCTGATGCTAGGAACGGTATATACCACATTATAAGTGTGATTTTTAATATTAATATCAAAGATTGTCGCGTAAATCGCAGCTAGAGATTTGATGATTTCAGATTGCTGTGTCACACTTTCTAAGGCAAGCTTCAACTGATCATTTTTTCTTCTTATAGCACCATTGTGATAGGTGGTAAAACAGATAATCGTAAGCAAGAAGGCCACCACAATTGCAAGGCAAACCGCCAATAGAGGATATTTCTTAATGTAATGCATAAGATCTGAGTCTTCTTCATGCAAGGATCCTTCTTGAAGATAGGTGGTGATTTGACCATCACTTAGGCTCTTGATGTAAGCATTCATGCTTTGAACAAAAGCGCTATCAGCATCTCTTCGAATTGCCACTACAAGCTTTTGGCTCAAACCGGCCATCGGCACCAGCGCCATATTATTATTATTATACAAGTAATATTC
>CAVJBW010000128.1:0-4770 GCA_963647625.1 Lachnospiraceae bacterium | reverse complement strand
ATGTGGACCGTATTTTAGGCATATGGAGAGGGAATGCACATGTTTAAGATTGTTTATTTATGTGTCTTGCTTTTGCTTGTGGTAGCAGTCGCCGTCATGGCGAGAAGAATTCGAAAAAAGAAGGATGAAGTTAGTAAATCATTATATCGTTTGCTTTGGGTTGCCATCGTAAATGTAGTTGCCAACGGCATCTTCGTTATGACGAACAATGCCCAGGTCGCAATCATTATGCACAGCATCTTTATTGCAGGTATTGATTGGTTATTGCTGATGCTGCTTCGCTATGCTTATGTCTATACGGAACGACCAGAAAGGTCTGTGTTTTTTCGCGTTATATGTGATGTGATTGCAGTGGCTGAGTCCATCAGCATTGCCTTCAACCCGGCCAAACATCATGTCTTTCATTTACAGAAAGGATATAGTGATGATTTTGGCACCTATTTTACCCCGACTGATTACACAGGGTGGTTTTATTTGCACCTTGGCTTTTCTTATGTTCTAGCCATTTGGGTTGGCATTCTTTTGATCTTAAAGACCAAGAAGACGGCAAAGCTTTATCGCCTGCGCTACAATTCCATTTTATTTGCCTTTGTTGTGGTATTGATTGTAGATGCGATCGGCATGCAGATGAATTTTCCAGTGGATATTTCTCTCTTGTGCTACTGCGCAGCGTGTGTTGTTATTGCTTTCTTTTCATTGGATTATGTTCCAAGGGCCATGACCGACCGTGTCTTATTTAACGCTTTATCCGCAACGGATATGGGAGTTGGATGTGTGGATTTGAATGGCAAGTGCATCTATGTGAACAAACATGGAGAGGACATGCTAGTCAAGTATTGGGGACTTTCTATTAAGGATGATATTGACCAGGTGCAAGAGCGGTTCAAAGACAAGGTGGAAGGCTGTTGGAAAACAGAGCTGAGTGAACAGACCTACTTGCAGAAGTTTACCTATGAAGAGAAAGAATATCATTATGAATTTTATGTCCAACGTATGGTGGATGAAGATGGAGCTTTTCTCGGTTACTTTATTACTTGCCAGGATCGAACAGCCTCCATTCTCCAGTATGAAGAAGAGCATTATAAGGCAACCCACGATGCTCTTACCGGTATTTATAATGAACAATATTTTCAGAAAGTGGCTGATAAAAAGATTCACACGATGGGTAAATCCTATGTCATGTTGACTTCGGATATCAAGGACTTCAAACTGATCAATGACATCTATGGCATGGAACGTGGAGATGAAATCCTAAGGCAAGAAGCAAGGTTTTTGAAGGAACTGGCCAAAGAAGATGATGTTTATGGCCGACTTGGAGAGGATCATTTTGCCCTTTGCATGCCCAAAGAACGATTTGATGAAAAGGTTTTTGACTCCCTCATGGAACAGATTTCAGATGCATTTGCAGACGAATTTTTCCGCATTCAGATGTATATGGGGGTTTATGAAATCGTAGATGTTACGGAGCCAATCTTTACTATGATTGACAAATGCAACCTGGCAATTGCCAATATCAAGGGAGATTATTCCTCTAAAGTTGCTTACTTTGACAATGAGCTTTTGCAACAGGAAGTAAAGAAAAATAAGATCATAACGGAATTGGACAATGCACTTATGACCGGGCAGATTCAGATGTATCTGCAAGGACAGTGTGACAAGCAGGGGAATTTGGTAGGTGCAGAAGCCTTGGCTCGCTGGTTTCATCCAGTAAAGGGGCTGATTTCTCCAGGAGAGTTTATTCCAGTTCTTGAACGGTCGGGACTGATTTACAAATTGGACTCAAAAATATGGGAGATGGCTGCAGCCAAACTAGCAGATTGGAAAGAAAAAGGCCTAGAAGATATGAGTATCTCTATCAATATATCGGTGCAGGATCAGGCTCATTTGGATGTCTATGAAACACTGAAAGGATTGGTGGAAAGATATCACATATCTCCGAAGAATCTCAAATTGGAGATTACAGAGACCCTATTTGTGGAAAATATGGAAAATCATCGCAATCTATTGCAACAGCTGCAGGACTATGGATTTTTCATTGAGATTGATGACTTTGGAAGTGGCTACTCTTCCTTGAATGTTTTAAAGGATATTGAAGCAGATGTGATTAAGTTCGACATGGGATTTTTGAAGCAGTCTGAAAGAGAAGAAAGAAGTAGGCATATTCTTAGTTCTTTGGTTCAGCTTATTTTACAGATGGATATGGACATCATTGTAGAAGGGGTAGAATTGCAGAATCAGCTAGAAGAATTAGTAGAGATGGGATGTGAGCATTTCCAAGGATATTATTTTTGCAGGCCGATGCCGGTAGAAGACTTTGAAGAGAAGTATCATCTAGGAGTCTCTTAAGATAGGAGCCTCTATTACCAACAATAAAAGAAGCTGTCGCAGGATCAATCACTGCGACAGCTTTTGTTTCTTTCTTCGAACAATCTTTACGATATTGCTGATGCCATAGATGACAATAAAGTAGATAATCAAAGTAAAGTACATGCTAAGACATCTTCCTAGTAATACGGCACCGCCTAAGGCTGCGGTAGGATATAAGAGCCGAAAGAGCATTAAGGTCATTCCCTCAGAGACACCGGCTGAGCCAGGGATTGGGATAAAGCCTACAGACATAAAGATGACTCCTTGCATGAGCTCGATTTCAAGGAAATTGTACTCATGATAACCTAGGCCAAAGTAGACAATGGCAGGAATCGAGAACATACATATAAATTGCAAGATACCTGTGATAATGGTCTTGAAAGGAAGGATCTTGTCGTCCTTAATCAGCTCATGAAGAGAACTATACTCATCTAGGATGCCATTGATCTTGGCAGCGAATTTGCCAGTTTTCTTTCGATCAAAGATGGATACTAGGCGGGCTAGTAAAGTCTTGATCAAAGTGATTACCTTTTGAGAATAGAGGCACAAGATGAGCAGAATGAAATAAGCAATATTGATCAAAAGACCAAAATAAACCAAATATTTCAAACCACCAATTGTAGAAACAATCAGCTTGTTTAAGGCGATAAATCCTACCAGACCAAAGCAGACATTGGCAGCTTCATGTCCTAATAATTGCATGATGACAGAGGCAAGGCCATGAGAGACGCGGATCTTGTCCTGATACATCTCAAAAATCTGCATCGGCTGCCCTCCAGAAGAGGAAGGGGTGATGCCACTGAAGAAAAAGCCAATTAGGGCATATCTCCAAGCCGTAATCAAGGTGGTCTTGTAACCCGCTAGCTTCAAGACACGGTACATGTTGAGACCTTCAAAAAAGCTAAATAAAAACATCATAAAGATTCCAAGAACCAGGACAAATGGGGATACTTGCTTGATGGTGGCAAGGATATTTTGCCCGCTTAGATTTTTTGAAATCGTATAAAAGGTCAAGGCCAAGGCAATGATCAATATGATAATGCCAATGAGCATGGATTTTTTGGAAATCTTAGTAGGTTGTTCAGCCTGCTCTTGTGGCTCTAGATTGGTAGTATCAGACAAGGGAAGTACCTCCTATTTTCTTTGGGTCAGTTCCGTGGGCAATTGGTTTCCACTCTACCTTCTTAAATAGTGCAATCACAGCGATTGGAAGGTAAGTAAACATATAAAGTGGGAACATAAATAAGTAAAAGACCTGCTTTAAGTCAAGCTTTGGCAAGTGGTCCCTTTCACAAAAATAGATATAAAATCCAAAAGCAACCAAAGTCAGATAAGTCTTAATTGGCAGCAGGTAAAAGGATTGAATGGTAAAGGACATATCTAAAGAGTTTATGGTCCCATAAATCAGCAATACAATATGGAAAAAGATTCCAAAAAGGGAAATGAAAAAGGCTGGAATATAAGCCATTTGCATATCGTAGGCTGATAAAGACTTTTCCTTAAATGCTTTGGAAAAAAGTCGATTTCCATATTGGACAAAGACCTGGATATAACCCTTGACCCAGCGAAGTCGTTGGGTAAAAGAAGTTTTTAAATCAACAGGCTGTTCATCATAAAAGACGGCATGTTCATTATATCCAATGCGGGTATTGTGACAGATGCAGTCGGCTGTAAATTCTAGGTCTTCGGTAAGCAGATGCCACTTCCAACCACCACTTTCTTCGAGAATCTGACGACTTACCATGTAGCCGGTTCCTGCAACCATGCAAGAAGAACCATGGAGCATTCTGCCTCGGTTACGAAAGCCTGCTTCATGTAAGAACCACAGACCATATGCATAGGAGATCCAGTTGTCCATTAAGTTCTTGCTATTTCGATAGCCTGTCACCACCTCATATCCCATGCAGAAGGTTTTGTTGACTTCCTTAATAAAGTCGGGATCTACGATATTGTCGGCATCGAAGATGACAAAGCCATCATAGTCATAGAATTTGCCAGATTCTTTTAATTCATCAATGACATATTCTAGAACATAACTCTTGCCCTTTTTTACATTGTTGAATCGTTCCAAACAAATCGCTCCATGATCCCTGGCAATTGCAGCAGTATTGTCTGTGCAATTATCAGCAATGACATAGATGTCTAGTTTGTCCGAATCGTAATTTTGCGCCTTTAAGCTGTCAACCAAGTCACCAATAACCACGGATTCATTTCTAGCAGCGATTAATACTGCAAAACGCTTCCTTTCACTGGTCTCCTTGGCAGGAATCCAAGTTTTAAGCTTAGCAAAAAAGAATATTGCCATATAAACAAAACATACAATCAAGGCGGCGATAATGGCCCAGTTGCATATTCTTGTAATGAGTTCAAGCTGTGACATAAAATGTTCCTCTTTTCCAATTT
>CAVJBW010000127.1:3954-4777 GCA_963647625.1 Lachnospiraceae bacterium | reverse complement strand
CTTGCTAAACCGTCTTATTATGTATTAAAGATAAGACTGTTTGAATATGTTCTAAAATTTGTTGAAAGTTACAAATGTATCCAAATAAAAACATGCCATATTTGGATAGAAGGTAAATGAAATGCCTCTAGTTAATTTATATAATTTTCTCAACAAAGCAGTAATTGAAGGTTTGATTAGTGGTCAGCAATCAGCAGCTTATGCAGCAGCCAATAGACGAAGCTCAGGTACAGCCACCGAAATTTCACTAGAGATTCATTAAACATGTAGATTGGATAATTGGTATAGGGATAAAGTTAAAAACTTTTAATTGAAAAGGCTTGCGAGATTTTTCTCGTAAGCCTTTTGTAATAGATCAAATAATCTTCAATTCATCTTTCTTTACCATACATGGTAAAAAGATAATCTCTACGCCAGCCTCTTCGGCTTGTTGCCAGGCCTTGGCAAAGTCAGCTTGCATGCTGATATTGGGACGTACCTCATAGACGCCTTCCATTTGAATGACAAAGGCAAGGGCACTCTTGTATCCTAAGGAAGCTGCATAGGTTAGCTCTTGTAGGTGTTTGAGCCCTCGCGTGGTTGGGGCATCTGGAAAATATCCTATGCCGTCTTTTTCTAGGGTGCAGCCTTTCACTTCCATAAGATACCGATCCAATCCTCTTTCCATATAAAAATCGATTCGAGAATTTCCAAAGGTATATTCCGGCTTTATCAAGTCATAATCCCTAGTCTCTAGCCATTCTTTTACCACCTGGTTTGGAGCCTGGCTGTCCATATTGATTAGGCCGAAGCCTTCCTTTTCCACGGCGATTAGATCGTAGGC
>CAVJBW010000127.1:0-3944 GCA_963647625.1 Lachnospiraceae bacterium | reverse complement strand
GTCTTGCGATTTGGATTGTCTGATTTTGACAAATAGACCCTTGCACCAGGTAGAAGAAGCTCCTTGCACCGACCTGTATTTTTCACATGAACAGTCACTGTTTCGCCGGCAATGGAGACATGGGCCACAAAGCGGTTGGGGCGATCAAGAAAGATTCCAGAGACGATATGCTTGTATTTCATGATTGGATTACCCCTAGGCTGGCTCTTTGGCTAGTTCCTCTTTCAAAGAACCAAGCTGCGCAGCTACATCCTGCAGGACTTCAATGGTCTTTCTATCAGTAGCCTGAAGATGGCACAAAGAGGTAGACAAAAAGAGACTAGTGATACGGCTATCAATACATTTTACAAAGCCACCATGTAAGAGCAAGCGGTCATTGTAGGTCTTTAGTTCAATCAAAGCTCTTTTTAGATTGTCAATAAATAGTCTTAGGGTCTCTATGAGACCTTGCATATCATTCATATCATAGTACATGAAGGTGTCTTGGGCAAAGGCACTTGCCTTCTCATTTTCCTGACCAATGGCATAGATACTAGATGCTGTTTTGTAAGCAGCAGCTGTGATTTTGTCGATTTCTTCTAATTTGCCTTGCATAGTCTGTAATACGTTATTTTCTTCCATAGCAATAGACTCCTTCCATTCGAAACAATTTCCTATCTATAGTATAGCAAATGCTAGAACTCTAAGAAAAGATATTTCCAAGAGATATTTACTTATGATTTACATGCGAAGCATCAATTCGCTTTCGATGATTTGGCCATTCTTTAAGTATTTACGTGGAACTCGTTTGCTCACAGCGCAGGTGAGTTCATAAGGAATAGTAGAGGCAAGGGAGGCTAGATCATTGATGGAATTGTGAAGTCCAAAGATTTCTACTTCTGAGCCTACATCTACATGGGGCTTATCCGTCAAGTCAATCATACACATATCCATACAGATCTTACCTCGAACAGGTGCAAGACCGTCTTGGGTCATGAGGCAGCACTTGTTGGATAAGCAACGAAAGAATCCATCTGCATAGCCATAAGGCAGTACACCGATGCGGGTGGTTTTTGTTGTTTCATAAATGCCACCATAGCTGATGCGGGTACCAGCAGGATAGGTCTTGATGGTGCTGACATTGGTCTTTAAGGACATGACAGGCTTGAGGCCTAAGTCCTTGGCAAAGTCTCCATAGCCATAGAGGAGAAGTCCAGGGCGCACCATATCCAGGTAAGTCTCTGGGTAGCAGGCAACCGCTCCCGTATTGGCACAATGACGAAGGGCAAAGGACTGTCCCCACTTTTCTTCAACACCTTGAATCACATCTAAAAATAGCTGGAATTGGTGCTGGGTATAGGCACGATATTCTTCTCCGATTTCATCAGAGACTGCAAAATGTGTAAAGATTCCTTCCGCTTTCAGTCCAGGTAACTGAATGGCATGCAAGATGCCATCGATTCCATTTTCAAAAAAATCTCCATCACATAAATAGCCGAGGCGGGACATACCAGTATCTACTTTGATATGAACCTTCAATGTGCCGCCGCATTTTAAGGCTTCTTCACTATATTCTAAGGCCTTGGCCTTGCAAGTGACAGCCTGGGTGATGTGATAGTGAATCAGATTTGCCACTTCTTCCTTTGGGGTATGACCAAGAATCAGGATTGGCATGGTGATTTGATTGACCCTTAGCTCAATGGCTTCATCAATGCTGCTCACTGCTAGATAATCACAGCCGAGCTGCTGCAAGAGGCGAGAGACCTGAATGGCTCCGTGTCCGTAGGCATCGGCCTTTACCACCCCGAGAAATTTGCAGTCTTGGCCAATTCTTTGGCGTAATGTCTTATAATTATGGGCTAGGTTGTCGAGATGAATCTCGCACCAGGTCCTTCTTAATGTCGATTCCATAATCCATTCTTCTTTCTATTAAAAATCACCCTGACAGTGGTAGCTGCCAAGAATTTGAAAAGCATACGTCTCATTCTTTAGCTGGAAGATCAAGGCCTGAATCTCTTTGTCTAGTAGATTGGCTTCGATTTCGGCATAGAATTCGTAGTTCCACTCTAGCTGCTGATTTGGCTGGGAGTGAATCTGGGTGAGATTCACATCGTAGTCTGAAATCATAGAGAAAATGCTGGCAATAGAACCACTTTTGTTGCGACAAACAAACATAATCTTGATGCGATTATGGTCTGGTAGCACGACGAGATGAGGGGTAAACAAAACCACTTTCTTGCGGATGCCACTATCATCTACAATATGACACTGGTTGATATAGAGGTGGTTTTGGGCCAAGGTAGAGTGGAGCTCTTGAGAAGCAGAGATGCTGACATCTTCTAGGATCCCAACGCCGCCGTCAGCTAGGCCTTCCCGAATCAGTTCTCCCACACTGGCAAAATCATCTACGGTAATCACCTGGTCTTTGCTAATCAGATCACAGATATACAGCTCCGATTTTTTCATGGCTACTTTGTCTAAAGCGACCTCTTGCTCTAGCCAGCTGATATCAAGACAATCTCTCAGCTCTAGGGTGCGGCCATATTGGTACTTGCGACTTACCTCCATGATACGTTTAATCAAGGCGATGTATTCCTTTTTGATCCCTGGCTTAATATCTTGGGTTAAGCGGTCGATAATGGCAATTTCCCGATCGGGCTTAAAGATATCATCTTGGGTCTTGGCTTTTACACAGGCAACCTGGTCTGCAAGCTCCATGCGCTCTTGAAACAATTCTTTGATTTCTTTATCTACACGGTCAATATTTTGACGAACTTCCTCTAATGTCATAGAAACCTCCTTGTTATCGCATTTTTTTATTATAGCATAGGGGTAGGATTTATTCTATTTTTATGCTATTTTTAATCGTAAATGAAAAAGAAAGTTAAGGAATCAACAATGAACTATTATTTTGCCCCTATGGAGGGAATTGGAGGATATATTTATAGAAATGCCCAGGCAAAGTATTTTAAGCCTTGTGACAAATACTTTGCCCCTTTTATTTCTCCTACCTATGATACGATTTTGAAAAAAAGGGAAAAAGAAGATATTGATCCTGAGAATAATAAAGGAATGAATCTGGTACCGCAGATTTTGACCAATAAGTCGGAGTATTTTCTAAAGACGGCCAAGGTGTTGTCTGATTTGGGCTATAGGGAGGTGAATCTGAATCTCGGATGCCCTTCAAGGACGGTGGTAACCAAGGGAAAGGGAGCTGGATTTTTGGACCACCTAGAAGCCTTAGACCTATTTTTAGAGGAAATATTTGAAGGCAGAGATCGGGCCAATCAGACCTATCAGATTTCTGTCAAAACAAGAATCGGCATGTATGAAGAAGGAGAAGCAGCTAGGATTTTTCCTATTTTGTGGAAATATCCTATCGCAGAATTGACCATTCATCCAAGGCTTCAAGTGGACTATTATAAAGGATTTGCTCGCATAGAAGTATTTGAAGAAATAAGAAAAGGGGCGACTTGCCCACTTGTTTACAATGGAGATTTAGATACCTTAGATAAGATTCGAAGCTTTCAAGCAGGCCACACAGGCCTTGCGGCTCTGATGATGGGGCGGGGATTTTATCGCAATCCAGGGCTTTTGCAAGAAGAATTAGAGAAAAAGGTGCTCTATGAATTTATCAAAGAATTAGAAGAAAATTATAGCAAGGTATTATGTGGAGACAAGACCGTTTTGTTTAAATTAAAGGAGATCTGGTCCTATCTTATGGATCAGTTTCCAGGCCAGGATAAGCTCTTTAAAAAGATTCGAAAAAGCCAAAATCTAGCCCAATATGATGGGCTAGTAGAAGAATTGTTCTGGTCCTAAAAGGAATTGTTCATAGAATTTTCATTGACTTTTAAAAGAGAATGAACTAGTATTTAACAATATTAATTATTAACATTGTTAAAGAAATGAGGTGAAACATAAGACATGATGGAAGACCATCTTGCCCTAGAACTGATCAAGGC
>CAVJBW010000126.1:0-4778 GCA_963647625.1 Lachnospiraceae bacterium | reverse complement strand
GATTTACGGCAGTAGGTGCAAGACTGACTGCTTCCATACCTCTGTCAAACCATTCCGTGCTCCGGTCTGCCTTTCCAAGTTCCGCTATACTTTTGCCTTTATGTGGAACGCCTTGTGTCTCTCCATATCCCAGAGAAATAATGATGATCAGTTTCTGGCCCCTTTTTATTTCGGCCTTTGATTTACCATGGGTCATTGCTACCCAGCAGGTATTAAGGCCAAGCTGCTGGCATTTTAGAACAATCTTTTCTCCATAATATCCGGCCTTTTCCTGATCATTTTTGCTTCCCACAATGGCAATATAATTCTTTACATTTTCAAACTTTCCATAATGCGCTAGAAATGAACCAAAACATTTTGGTTCATCATAAAATACCTGAATGGACAACTTACTCTGGGCATTGACTTCGTTGATCAAGGAGCTTATTTCTTCTCTTTTAGCTGGTTCGATTGCCTGATTTTTATACTGTCTTACGCTGTGTCTTTCTTTCATGATTTCTAAAATATCCATTCCCATGTCCTCGCTTTCGTTCATTTGATTAAACCAATCATAACATACATTTTGGCCAAAAAAGGCAGCTAATCCAAAGACTAACTGCCTGGTTGAATATCATTTTTGGTTAAATCGACTATCTTGCACTTAAGAGAATCTCTGCGAAAATATCTGAGCGATTCTAAAAATCCACCAAATAAATCCCAACAGCAATCATTTTAAAGCTTCCCTTCTGCTCGATTTGGGTAATCTTTGCCTTAAGCAACTTGCCGGCATCCATTAATCTGGCAAAAATAATATTGTCCTTCTCCGGCACATATCCCAGCTTCTTCTTATCTGCAGTCATAATCACAATGGCATTATTGTCAAACTTGTTATTCTCTCGTTGAAGTGTAAGCATGTCGCCTGCTTTTATCTGCTCTAATACTTGCTTATCCTCCAAGTGAGTGGTCCCCGCTATATAGGAATCAAAGAGATGAATCTCTTTAATCAAGGGCTTTATAATGTCTCCAAGCTCCTTGCCCTGGACCAGCGAGACCATGGTCTGTTCTTTTTCAGTTAATTCATTCGCCATGTAAAGCTCACCCCGCTTCCCATCAAGCCAGTTAGGATGTCATCCAATTGGCTCGCATAATCCTCATAGGCTTTCTTCTCTTCATTTAGAGAATCCACCTTTTCCCTGACAGCATGCTCATCTGCCAAGAGAAATTTATACATATATGGATCCGTCTCACGGATTTTTTTAATTTCCATCTCTAGTTCTGCTATCTTCTCGTCAATGTTTTGTATATCGACGTCAACGGCTCCGGCTCCTAGCTCTTCTAAGACCTTATTAACAAGGATCTCTGCCTCCTGCAATTCCTTTAAATCATTACAGGTATAGGCAGTAACCACACGCTGCCAAAGCTCCTGCAGCTGGTCATTTTCTGCCACAAGGGGATTCATATCCGGATGAATCTTTTTCACCATCCTGTGATATATTTTCTTGATTTTTAGCAGGTCTGTCGCTGTTATTTGCTGGCATGCTTTTGCATGTTTCGTATCTTCTATCATGGCCTCGAGCTGATTTTGAAATGAGATTAGCTCCTCTCTTAAATATTCCTGGAGCTGAGCTGGATCTACAGACATGCCTCTGTTGGCTGCAGCCTGGCAATACTCTATGGTTTTCTTTTTGCGGATACACTCCATCTTCAGCCGAAAAATCTCCAAGATCAAATCACCAAACTCCCTGACATAAGCTCTGTCACACTCAAAAGCTTCCTTTCTCACTGCATCCCTGCGCATGAGAAGTTCTTTATATCTGTCAAAAGATGTGTTTTTTACTCGAATCATTTCGTTCATTATGCAATCACCTCAAATCCATATAGATCAGCATAGATTGTGGTAAGCTTGGTATCACCGATGAGGGCCTCCTTAAAGAAGTCATCCCTGCTGTGAAACCATTTGCCATTGAAACAGACAACGCACTCGTCTCCCTCCAACTGAGATTCCACAAGGTATGCTTCGTCCTCATAATCAAAGGAAATCTTGTGTGGGCTCTTCAGCAAATAATACAAATCATAGAAATCAAAATAGTCCTCATCAAACTCTATCAGCTCATAAAGGTCATCGATCAGCCACTTCATGATATTCAAATTTCCAAAGAAAGCATTATAACCAATTCTCTGTGCCAGCCAATTTTTCGACATAAGATAAAGATTGACCGCCTCCTCTAGTTCCCCTTCCTCCGTTCGAATCCTAGCTAGGCGAGTCAATACCTCTGGCACTGGATCAAAGACATTACGACATGTGATTACTTTCGGATATAGCTTCTCGATGATCTCTTTATAAGTATCCAAATTCTTCTCTACATAGTAGCCATTCTTGTACATATCAGCCACCTTGTAGGTAGCTACAAGATTGCCCTTGTTCATCAATTTGGAAAAATTTTCAAAAGCCTTTTTATAGTCACGCTGGCCTGTGCGCCCATAATACCATATATAAGCAAGGCCCTCATAAGCATCATCATAATCATAGGTGGCGGCCATCTCATAATATTTCAAGGCCAAATCAAATCGTTTCATCTCATAGTAAACCCCGCCAAGATACATCATATCCTGTGGCTGATGCTCTTCATTGATGAGAAAATCCATTGCCTCTGCAAATAGGAAGAAATCCTCTTCTGTTACTGACTTTGTATTGTCTGCATATTCTGCTACAATTTTTCTTGCTTCTTTTACTGTCATGAGTCTACCTCCATGAATCAACTGATTTCTCTTACATGGTAAGTATATATCCAGAGGTGTCCGTTAAAAAGGACTGAGCATCTGCCCAGCCCTACATTTGGGCAGAAATCAGAAGTCCCATTCTATCTCACCAGATTCATACTCATCTGGATCAATTAATTCCTCTTCAATAATTTTGTCCTTTACCATCTGAACCAAAACGTCATATTGCTTTGAATAAATTTTATATATATCCTTGCCCTTATTCATTTCATCAGCCTCAGACCTTATATGCTCCAGCTTTTCTAAATCATCGTCCTCACAAGCAAGAAATGGATAAATGCTTTCCTTTGTTACCTCAAATGAAACAGAATCTATAACCTCATCGATCCAACTAACTATCAGAAATCTCTTTTGACCATCTTCCTCAATTTCCATTTCTGCATTTACTGCAGTTAATCCACAAGGTCCACAGGCAATTCCTCCATCCTGAGCCATTTCACATTTTCTGTTAAGTTCCTTAATCTCTGTCATTTTACTTTACCTCCATTTTTTCATATTCACATGCCCTCGTATGTTGATTATTTCTCTTGCATGATTTAAATATAAGCCTTCTTATTCATTGCTTATTTGAATTATAAAAGAGCCACCTTTTCGGAAATAGTTCTACTTCCTTAAGGGTGACTCCATTATCGCAAAATTCAAGTCCCAAAATCCTCCCTCGCATTTCGAATGTCCGTTTGACATCTACCGTAATGTGAATTATTTAATTCATGAATTGAAAAACTAAACGCTTGATGTCGCTACCGGTTGGAAAAAGCCTATGTCTTCATCTGCACAGGAGCCGTGAATTAGCTTAAAGGTACTGGTTTTATTTTCTTTCCATCCCATTGAATATCCTAACGATAATCACATTGCCGTCTCTATCTACTTCACGTATAATGAGAATCATAAGACTAATACACATCCACCACAGGGAATGAAAGGTTGTTATTCCACGTATTTGGTGTGATCTAGGGAGGGGATTTTCATAGGTAGACAATCAACCAAAGAAAACAAGACCATTTACCAGGTCTTCAGGGAAGAAGCAGGGCTGACAAGATCCGAAGCCCAGGATCTGATGAGTGCTGTTTCAGACTCCAAAATCGAGAAATTCGAATACGAAACGCAAGAGCCCACACCATATGATATCGTTCAGATGGCCGACGCCTACAAGCGTCCTGACCTTTGCAATTACTATTGCTCTCACAAATGTGAAATCGGCCGTCGCTATGTCCCAGAAGTAGAAATAACCGATCTTTCCAACATTATTCTTGAGACGATTGCCAGCTTAAATGAAATCAATCCGCTGACTTCCCGTCTGGTGCAGATTGCACGGGATGGCAAGATTGCAGATGACGAGATCGAGGATTTTGCTCTGATCAGCAATAAGCTAGATGAGATTTCTCTTGCTATAGATTCTCTAAATCTGTGGATAGACAAGACCGCCTGTGAGCAGGGCCTTAACGCCGAACTGCTTCATGCTGAAAAAGAAAAACTGAAATAAAAAGAACCCTCTTGCTCGGAGGGTTCTTTGCTTATTAATGAGCACGTGCAAATAATGCGATGATTCCACCTATGATCAGAATTGGCAGAGCCAGGTAAATTAATCCGCCTGCCATCATTGCGATCAAGATTACTGGGAAAAATATAACGCAGCAAAGCAATTTCAAGATTCCCCAAGATGCGTTCAATCCGAAGACGAAGCATTTTCCCATAAATCCGATTAAACAAATAGCAAATAAAATTATTAACATAAACTCTCCTTCTGCCGGTTCACTTGCCGGCTGTAACCACTGAATCTTTCGAACTGTTGCCTTTGTGTTAACCTTATTATAGAAAAATGAATCGAATAAATACACGGTCCGGTTATGGAAATGCCATGGTCTATTTCTCTATTTTGGGGAAATAAAAAAAGGCTGACGCCTTCTTTATTTTCTGATTGCTAATGCTTTCTGTGGACATTCACGCACACATCGTCCGCACTTCATGCAGATCATTCGTAGCTTCCAGCTGTGGGATGTGGCATCCACTTTTAGTGC
>CAVJBW010000125.1:0-4798 GCA_963647625.1 Lachnospiraceae bacterium | reverse complement strand
TTTTTGCCAAAGTAGAAGCAGTAAAGCCAGGCTTTCTTAATATGAATATAAAGGAAGAGGCTTTAGCTAGCTACCTTTCAGATATGGCAAGAGAGGAGAAACTAGGGGTAAATGCACCTAAACATGCCCAAAGAATCATGCTTGACTATGGTGGACCAAATGTAGCCAAGCCACTTCATGTAGGACATTTGCGCTCTGCCATTATTGGAGAAAGTATCAAGAGATTGGGCCGCTATGTAGGACATGAAATGATCGGTGATGTGCATCTAGGAGACTGGGGACTTCAGATGGGACTGATTATTACGGAGCTAAAGCTTCGCCAGCCAACCTTGGTTTATTTTGATGAGAATTATCAAGGAGAATATCCTCTCGAGGCTCCATTTACCATTTCGGAACTTGAGGAAATCTATCCAACCGCTTCTGCCAAATCCAAAGAAGATGAGGCCTATAAAGAAGCGGCTATGGAGGCAACCTTTGAGCTTCAGCATGGAAGAAGGGGCTACCAGGCCATCTTGCAGCATATTTTGAATGTATCTGTTACAGATCTTAAGAAGAATTATGAAAATCTCAATGTTTCCTTTGATCTGTGGAAAGGGGAGTCGGATGCTCAGCCATTTATTCCTGATATGGCGAAAAAGATGCAAGAAGATGGATTTGCCTATACTTCCGAAGGAGCCCTTGTGGTAGATGTTAAGGAAGAAAGTGATAGCAAAGAGATTCCACCATGTATGATTCTAAAATCGGACGGAGCGGCCTTGTATACCACAACGGATCTCGCTACACTAGTTTGGCGTCAAAAGGACTATCAGCCAGACCAGGTCATTTATGTGGTAGATAAAAGACAGGAACTGCACTTTGTTCAAGTCTTCCGCTGTGCCAAAAAGACAGGGATTGTTCCGGACAAGACCCGTCTTAGCTTCTTAGGATTTGGAACCATGAATGGCAAGGATGGAAAGCCATTCAAGACGAGAGAAGGCGGAGTCATGCGCCTAGAACGCTTAGTGGCAGATACCAACGAAGAGATGCTCAAGAAGATTCTAGATGGTGGTAAAGTGGCCAAGGAAGATGCGGAAAGTACAGCAAAGATTGTGGCACTTGCTGCAATCAAATATGGAGATCTATCCAATCAGGCATCGAAGGATTATGTCTTTGACATTGATCGATTTACTTCTTTTGAAGGAAATACAGGTCCTTATATTCTCTATACCATGGTTCGTATCAAATCCATTTTGAAAAAATATGAAGACCAGGGTAATACCGTAGAAAAAGGAAATATCAATAGTGCAAGCAGTATGGCAGAAAAGTCTTTGATGCTTTTGCTAGCCCGTTGGAATAGCATGATTGAAACTGCTTTTGCTGACTTGGCTCCACACAAGATTTGTGCTTATCTCTATGAAGTTGCCAATGCATTCAATCACTTCTACCATGAAACTTCTATTATGGGAGAAGCAGATGAAGACAAAAAGGCCGGATATATTCGCCTGCTTGGACTTACTTTGCAGATATTAGAAGCTGGAATCCATATCTTGGGCTTTGAAGCTCCGGAGCGAATGTAATATAAGAGTAGGAGTAAAAATATGAATATCGTAAAAAAATATACCAGTATCAACCTGGTGGTGCGTATTGTAATCGGACTAGGACTAGGTATTTTGTTAGGAGTATTCGCTCCGAACCTTGGGGGAATTTCTCTTTTAGGAAATATCTTTGTAGGAGCATTAAAGGCCATCGCACCGGTGCTGGTATTTGTCCTAGTAACTAGTTCTTTGTCAAAGGCAAATGGAGGAATCGGACAAAGATTTCGCAGCGTTATTTTCTTATATATATTAAGTACTTTGCTTGCAGCAATTGTGGCTGTTGTGGCTAGTTTCATCTATCCGGTGACCATGACGCTGCAAAGCACAACCAGTGAAAGTACGCCGCCAAGTGGAATCGTGGAAGTCTTTGAAAATCTTTTAAATAACTTGGTAACCAATCCGATTAGTTCTATTGCAAATGCCAACTATATCGGCATCTTATTTTGGGCTATTATCTTTGGATTGGCTCTTCGCGGACTAGCATCCAAGGAAACCATTAATGTGATTAGCAATATTTCAGATGCAGTATCGAAGGTGGTGGGCTGGATCATCCAATGTGCCCCATTTGGTATCTTTGGCCTTGTCTATTCTGCTATCGCTGAAAATGGTCTTGATATCTTTGGAGAATATGGAAAGCTTCTAATCGTACTGGTTTGTTCTATGCTAGTGGTGATTTTGGTGGTGGATCCTTTGATTGTATTTATTTTTTTGAAAAAGAATCCATATCCACTGGTATTTACCTGTATCAAAGAAAGCGGAGTTACCGCCTTCTTTACTAGAAGTTCTGCTGCGAATATTCCTGTGAATATGCAGCTGTGCAAGAAGCTGGGGATTGAAGAAGATTTTTATTCGGTATCCATTCCACTTGGAGCAACGATTAACATGAATGGAGCGGCTATTACCATTACCGTTATGTCTCTAGCAACCTGTAATACACTAGGAGTTTCCGTAGATATTCCTACCGCTATTATTCTTTCGGTATTGGCAACGGTAGGAGCCTGTGGAGCATCAGGAGTATCTGGCGGCTCCCTTTTGCTGATTCCTATGGCCTGCTCTTTGTTCGGTATTAGCAATGATATTGCCATGCAGGCAGTGGCCGTTGGATTTATTATTGGGGTCATTCAAGATTCTCTAGAAACAGCGCTGAATTCTTCAGGGGATGTTATCTTTTGTGCGACAGCAGAGTATCATGATCGCATGAAAAAGGGAGAAGAGGTACCATATTAAGGGACATAAAGGAGAATGATAACATGGCTGAAATGATTGATATTTATGATAAAAATCGCCAAAAGACAGGAGAAGTTCTTCCTAGAAAAGCAAAGCTTCAAGAGGGGCAATATATGCTCTATGCTCTAGCTTTGATTCAAGATGCAAAGGGAAAATATCTCATTACCCAAAGGGCCATGACCAAGAAATGGGCAGCCGGACAATGGGAGATTCCAGGAGGCGGAGCAAAGGCTGGAGAGGACTCTTATGCAGCCTTATGTAGAGAAGTCAAAGAAGAGACCAATCTAGATGCAAGCTTAGGCGATTGTAAGGTCATATATTCCTATCGAAATGATGATGTAGAGTCTAAGGACAATTATTTTGTGGACATCTATCTTGTGCAACTTGATTTTGACCTTTCCGATGTGAAGTTCCAAGAAGAAGAAACCATGGGAGGACGTCTAGCAAGCTTAGAAGAAATAAAGCAGATTCATGATGAAATCGGGTTCTTACATTATGAGAGAATCTGTCAGGCATTGGCGTAAAGGCATAAAAAAAGAAGTTATTGCTCAGAGGCAGTAACTTCTTTTTTTGTGATTTTTTTGCTTAGATAAAGCCGAATTTACAAAGAAATAACTCCAAATTGGTCTAAGTTATAGATTACCAAAATTAAAACCATCATTACTGGAGTAACATATTTTACCATCACTCGCATAATCATTTTTCTTCTAAAGATTTCACCATTCTTTTGAATCTCATCTTCTAAGGTCTTAGTTCCAACAACCCAACCAATCAAGATACAAGTACAGAATGTAACAATCGGCATCAATACACTATTGGTAATATAATCAAAGAAGGTAAGTAGGTCCATGCCACCAATTGTAAATCCAGACCAGATACCAAATCCAAAGGATACCGCACCACCGACTACCAAGGAGAAGATGGTCAAGATCACTACGGAAACCTTACGGGATAGCTTCCATTTGTCCATCAACATGGAGGTGGTAGCTTCTAGAATGGAAATAGAACTTGTTAAAGCTGCAAAGAGTACCAAGATAAAGAACAAGATACCAATAAATCGTCCACCTGGCATACTTGAAAATACTTTTGGAAGTGCCATAAACATAAGTCCAGGGCCCTTGCTGGCAGTTGCTTCTACGCCACTGTAGATGACAACAGGTGGAATGATCATAAGACCAGAAAGCAAAGCAATCATGGTATCAAAGATCTCGATTTGATTAACAGATTTTACCAGGCTCACATCGTCTCTTACATAAGAGCCATAGGAAACCATGATTCCCATAGAAATACTAAGGGAGAAAAAGAGCTGTCCTGCTGCGGCAGCAATGGTTTTAAAGGAGAACTTAGATATATCTGGTACAAAGTAGTATTTCAGTCCTTCTATAGCATTTGGTAAAGTTAATACGTAGATAGAAATACCGATGGCAATGACGATCAAGACCGGCATCAAAATCTTGCTAAGTCTTTCTACACCTTTTTGGACACCTAGAGCAACAATAATGGAAGTCGCAAGTAAAAAGATGATAAATAAACCTAAAGGAAGTCCTGTCTGGGAAATGTAGCTACTAAAGTAGGTATCTGTAGCAGCAGCTACGGTCTCGCCTTTGATATAAACCAGGCAATATTTCAGTACCCAGCCACCGATAACGGCATAGTAAGGCAGAATCAGTAGTGGTACCAACCAGGCTAGATAACCTAAGAAGGCAAACTTCTTGGAAAATACAGTATAGGCCCGGATACTACTTAGCTTTGTCTTGCGCCCAAGGGCAATTTCGGTCATTAACATGGCAAAGCCAAAGGTGAAAAGTAAAATCAGATAGACAACTAGGAAAATACCGCCTCCATACTGGGCTGCCAGATAAGGGAAGCGCCATAGATTGCCAAGTCCTACCGCACTACCGGCGGCAGCCATAACAAATCCAATGCCTCCTGAGAATGTGCTTCGTTTGTTCATGTATTAATCTCCTTCTTTATAGTAATGTCATTTTAAGCATTAT
>CAVJBW010000124.1:935-4820 GCA_963647625.1 Lachnospiraceae bacterium | reverse complement strand
AATAATCAAAAAAGGAATATTAAGAACAATTGTTAATACTCCTAGAGGGATGCCACTTAAGGTACTGATAATAATGCCGACACCAATCACACCACCATCTAAAATCGTACATGGAACCAAAAATTCTTCAATTGCAAAGGCAGCTATAATCGATCCTGCTGCCAACATAATAAAATCAATTAACAATCTAAGCTTTTTATTCATGTGCAAATTATAACATAATCTCCTACTTATAAAAAACGATTTTTCTGTGTTCTTTCTAAAAAAGAAAAGGAAATGGAGGTCATATCCATTTCCTTTGATTTCTATAATAATTAACTTGAACTGTTCTAATAGATAATAACTGGCATTCCTACATAAGCAATATCAAATAATCTTGCTGCAAAGGATGCTGGAAGATTAATGCAACCATGGGAACCACTCTTTTTATAAATAGATCCACCAAAGGAAGATCTCCAACTAGCATCATGGAAGCCTACTCCTGTCCAGGTGATTCGCATCCAATATTTGACCTTAGTTTCATAGTCTTCTCCTACCAACGTCTTATCTGTCTTGCGTTCTAGCAAGTAATATGCTCCCTTTGGAGTATCATGTTCTCCTGCTTTTCCAGAAACAAAATCAGACTCCATCGTCACCTTGCCATCCTGATAGATCCATACGTGCTGGGCACTGATTGAGACTTCCGCATAGGTATTGCCAATGGCTCCGCCATGTCCTGCTAGCTGTGGGCTACGGTCGGTAATGGATTCCTTCTTGCTGATGGCTTCTTTTAGGTAGTTGACTTCCGTAATCTCGTCAACCTTCTCTCCCCAATAACCACCGGATAGTTCTATGGTCTCTCCTCCATGGGTCTTGAAGGAAACAGGGTCTCCGATGGTATTGTAGGTATCATCTAGCTGATCTACAGAATCTTCTAAAAAGGAGGTATCTACCTTGACCTTGGCCTTTTTGGTAATGGTAATGCAATCTTCTGGAATGGTAATTTCAAATCCATTCTCATAGGTGGCCTTCCAAGCTTGATATTCCTTCTTTTCTGCAACTGCTGCCTCCATATCTTCCTTGGTTACGGTAGGCTGGACATAATAATCCTCTGGATTGATTCCCTTGGCATCTGTAGTAACTGCCTTTAACAGGTCCTTTTTGTCAATCTTGTTACCATAGACTTCCTCTGTAATCTGATCATCCTCATCTACCTTGGCATTGACACTTTCTTGGGCAGATTCATTCCACTCATCCACATAAGCTGCAAGGGCTTGCTTGTCAACGGTAGTCTGAATATCAATCGTATATTCTCGATGCAAGATTCCTGCTAATAGGCTTGCATTCGATTCGACCTGGCTTGTATCAATAGAATAAGTCACACAGGCCTGCTCCATCTTTCCATCGGTAAAGACATATCCATCTTCATAAAGTTTCTCTTCGAGCTCTTTGGTGATATCCATGTCTTTGGAGTATTTAATATCCTCTCCATTGACTACGATATGAGCTCTGGCAATGGCAACTCCTGCACAGACCACTAGGGCAATCACCACAACAAGGATGGCGATCATCCATGGCTTGATCTTGCCTTTGCTACCATTTGTTTTACTTTTCTCTTTGTTTGAATTCATGTACAATTTCTCCAAATGTTACTAACTTTCCTAAAACCTTGTTCATTGTACGCTCCTAACTGCGCAAAGTCAACCAAGGAAAGCTACTGCTTAGGAGATTTATTATATTTGTAACAAGTTCGCAATATTTATTCTAGGCAGCTAAGGGACCTTTGTCCTATAACCTCTTTATTTTAGCACTTCTTGTAAAGTCTTCGCCAAGATGGCAACGTCAATTGGCTTGGATAGGTGGCCATTCATGCCTGCTTCCATAGCATCTTTTTTATCTTCTTCGAAGGCATTGGCAGTCATAGCAACAATCGGAATCTGGGACTTTGTCTCATCTTCTAGCTTTCGAATCCTTCTTGTGGCATTGTAACCATTGAGATTCGGCATCTGAATATCCATAAGGATCAGATCATAATAACCGGCTTCCCTAGCAATTACCATATTGACGCACTCGACTCCATCTTTGGCCACTTCTACCTGAAGGTGGAGTTCTCCTAATATAGCAACTGCAATCTCTGCATTTAGTTCATTGTCCTCTGCTAGAAGAATACGCTTTCCACTTAGGTCAAGCTGTTCTAGCTCCTCTTCTTTATGCATTCCATCTAGAATCTGCCTTGGATCTTCTACTAAGCGAAAATCAACAATTACCCGGAAGGTAGAGCCTTTTCCAGGGGTGCTTTCCACCTCAATACGCCCGCCCATTAGGTCTACTAGTTTCTTTACGATGGACATGCCAAGCCCTGTTCCAGGGATCTTGCTTTCTGTAGAGCTTCGCTCTCTTGAAAAGGAATCAAAGATCTGACGCTGAAATTCCTCCGTCATACCTATCCCGGTATCACTTACCGAAGCTATGTAGGTTGCGTATCCTGGCCTTTGACTTGGCTCTTCCCTAAGGCCCATGAGAATGCTGCCACCGTTGGGAGTATACTTTACTGCATTGGACAAGAGATTCACCATGACTTCTCGAACTTTTTGTGCATCTGCATAGACATATTGATGTTCTACTTTCAGTTCCTTGGTAAAAGTCAGCTGCTTCTTCTTGACCTCTGTCTCAAACATAGAAGAGTACCTCTCATCTAACAGATTCATAAAGTTCTCATCTAAGACTTCTTTGCCGCTATCTATTCGCGCTACTTCTAGTACATTATTAATCAGTCCTAGCAGATATTGACCGGACAGCTGGATCTTCTTTAGGTGGGCCTGTAATAGTTCTGGCTGATCTAGTTCCTTTTCCATCAGTGTTGCGAATCCTAGTACCGCATTCATCGGCGTTCGGATATCATGAGACATATTGAATAAGAAGTTGGACTTGGCTTCGTTGGCGATTTCTGCCTGCCTTTGCAAAGATTCTTTTTCTGCAATTTCTCTTTCTTTTCTTTTTAGCCTTTTGGACAGATAGATAATGATAAAGGCAATGATACAAAATGTGACCACCAAGGTTATCCTTAGATGATTTTTGATCAAATCAAGAAGTCCATAATCATAAAAACTAGTGATATATTGATAGGTGTAGTCCACTCCATAGGAGGTCCCTAAAATCTTAATTGCCCGGTTAAGTAGCAATAACAGCTCAGAGTTTCCCTGCTTTACACCAAAGCATTTCCCTGTGCTGGCACTTAGCTGCACATAGGTCAAACTGCTATAGCGGGACTTCGTGGTAACATATTGTACCCGCAGGGTATCCATAATCGTACCATCTGCCTCTCCCTTTACAATGGCATCTAGGCACTGGTCAATGTCTGAATAATAGACGAGCTGGGCATCCGGATAGACATTTTGGGTATATTCGATCTGCAAAGAATTATTTTCATTAACAGCGATTTTTTTAATGTCCTTTTTTTGATTGGCATTTTTATAAAATAAGGTTCCACTATCAGATACCACTTCTGAGCTTGCATTGATGTCATCTTGTTCTAGTTGCCACAAGTTGTTGGTAACTGGAAAGGCAAGATCAATCTCTCCTTCTCTTAGGGCAAGAGATATCTCGTCATAGCTTTTATAGGCCTTGTACTGAAAGGTAGGAATCTCACTAAGTTCTAAAGCTTCAAAAGCATTTTCCACTGCATGGATAACTAAGCCTTCTGCCTGCCCTTTTGCATTCTGCTTCGAATAAGGCAGATAATTATCCAAATAACCAACTACAAGGGTAGGATGTTCTTTTAGGTAGGCCCTCTCCTCTCTTGTCGTTTCTGTTCCAGAGATTACCGAGCCATAATTGGAATATTTTAGGCTTTGCAAGAGATAAGGATCGATAGAAATCATAGTATCTAGAGCATCATTGAGATCC
>CAVJBW010000124.1:0-826 GCA_963647625.1 Lachnospiraceae bacterium | reverse complement strand
CCGCAAGATAGTAAGGCTCCTCCCCAACCTTCGTCACACTACGAATCCAGGAACATGCAGCTGCTCCATCAAAAGTCGTTGTCTTTAAGTCAATCTTCCCTTCTTTTAGAGCCTGGTCTCTTTTTTCAAAACTGTCATAGTAGACATATTGAAGGTCAATGTCATTTTCATTTGCCCACTTAATGGTATCTTTAGACATCAAATTATCTTTAATCAGTCCCACCTTCTTGCCATTTAAGGTGGATAAGTCCCCTTCTACAATGGAAGTATCGGTAGATCTTTTATATAAATAATATTCTTCCACGCCCATCTCGGAATTGGCAAAAAGCATTTGACCTTGGCGCTCTTTCGTATTAGTAACTCCTGCTAAAAAGTCAATTTCGCCACTTTTTAGCATCTGATATAATTCAGTCCAGTCCCCATAGACATATTCATATTCCCAGGAGGTATAGTCTGCGATCTTTTGTAAATAATCATAGGCATAGCCTGACTTTTTCTCATCATCCGACATTCCTTCCTGGAACATATCACTTTGATACCAGCCGACCTTGACCACCTTGCTGGTGGTTTTTGCCTGTGATGCTTGTGGATAACAAAGAATCGGAAAAACCACAAGAAGGCATAGCAGTGCCATCCATATTTTCTTTCCCCCCAAGAAAGGCCATATCCTTCCATTACATTTCAACGTTTCTTTTTTCTCCATACATTTTCTATCCTTCCCTGGATCATGCAAAGCTTGCAATTGTTTTCACTAACAGATTAATATCAAAGGGCTTTGCTATATGAGCATTCATTCCTGCTTCTCTTGCCGTGAGCCTTCCTGGCG
>CAVJBW010000123.1:0-4990 GCA_963647625.1 Lachnospiraceae bacterium | reverse complement strand
ATGATAAATTTGCCATGGAAGGCTAGAAACCATTAGAAAAGGAATTAACAAAAAAGTAAGAACTGCCCGGTGATTATTTGCTAGAATAGAAAATATATGAGATAAATAGAGTATGATAGAAATTGTCTGGAGGAAGATAGGATGTCAGAGAAGATCTTAGTTGTTGATGATGAAAAAGAAATTGCAGACCTTGTAGAAGTCTATTTAAAAAATGAAGGTTATGATGTATTCAAATTCTATAATGCAAAGGATGCCCTGCTATGCATTGAACAGGAGCAAATTGATCTGGCTTTATTAGATGTTATGCTTCCTGATCTAAGCGGGTTTGAACTATGCAAAAAGATTCGAGAAAAGTATACCTTCCCAGTTGTTATGCTTACGGCTAAAGTAGGAGAATCGGATCAAATCAACGGTCTTATGATCGGTGCGGATGATTATATAACAAAGCCATTTCGTCCTATGGAGGTCCTTGCAAGAGTCAAAGCCCAGCTTCGTCGCTATAAGACCTATGGGGCAGAAAGTAGCAAAGACAATGATGAGGTAATTGCTAAGTCGGATTTTGTGATTAATATCAATACCCACATTGCCACCTTAAATGGTCAAGAGATGAACCTGACTCCAACGGAATTCTCCATTTTGAGAATATTATTGGAACGATATGGTAAAGTAGTAAGTGCAGAAGACTTGTTCCACGAGTTGTGGGAAGATGAGTATTATACTAAGAGTAACAATACGATTACTGTACATATCAGACATCTTCGTGAAAAAATGGGAGAAATTGTGGATAACCCAAATTATATCAAGACAGTGTGGGGAGTAGGCTATAAAATTGAAGGCTAACAACGACAAGCAAAAGATCAATCAAGGGGCAGTTGCTCGTTTATATAGAAGAACCCTGGCTATGCTAGGAATTGCTGGGGGCATTATTCTGATCCTTAGAATCTTGCTACGAGGCAAAGTGGCCAACTATCTGGTTACCTTTTTCTCTCGTCTACTGGGAATTGATTGGGAGACCGGAAAACACATTTATTGGGAAAGTATAGGAAGTCATATTAGCGTTATCATTATTGCAGCTTTTGTTATCGTCTTTTTGATACTTTTTCGACTCTCCCTGAATATTTTTAATAAATACTTCAAGGAACTGCAAAGGGGTATTGGCCTCTTGGCAAAAGAGTCCAAAGAAGAAATCAAGCTAAAGCCTGGGCTTGAAGACATGGAAGATACCTTAAATGATGTGCGAATCAAGCTCATCGGTAGCCAGGAAAGACTAAAAGAAGAAGAGCAAAGGCGTAATGACCTGGTGCTTTATCTGGCCCATGATATCAAGACCCCTCTTACCAGTGTAGTAGGCTATCTCAATCTTTTAGACAAGTCAAAGGATATGCCCCTAGAACAAAAAGATAAATATATTACGGTGGCCCGGGAAAAGGCGGAAAGACTTACTGAGCTGATCAATGAATTTTTTGATATTACCAGATATACCTACCAGGCAGAGCAGTTGTACTTGCAAAGAGTAAGCTTAGAATTTATGTTACTGCAGATTGAAGATGAGATGTATCCACAATTAAAGGCCAAAGGCAAGTCCTTGCTTATTGACATGAAAGAAGATATCTATCTCAATCTTGATCCAGCCAAGATGGCTAGGGTCTTTCAAAATATTATTAAAAATGCCATCGCTTATGGACAAGAGGGCTGTCAGATTAAGGTCAGCGCTTACAAACAACAGGAACATGCCTATATTTTCCTGGAAAATGCAGCAGACATTCCACCCGAGAAAGCCCAGCGGCTCTTTGAGAAATTCTATCGTCTTGATGCAGCCCGGTCCACCGAAACAGGTGGAGCTGGTCTAGGTCTTGCTATTGCAAGAGATATTGTAACCTTGCATAAGGGCCAGATCAAAGCCGAGTCAGACGGAGAGACCATTCAATTCAAGATCCGTTTGCCACTCAATCTTGAAATAGAAAAAGAAGAAGACAGGGGAAACTAAGATGAATATCTTTTCTTTACAAAATATTACAAAGTCCTTTGGAGTAAGAAAACTATTTGACGATACTTCTTTTTACCTGCAAGAAGGAGAAAAAGTAGGAATCATCGGAATCAACGGGACGGGCAAGTCTACCTTGCTCAAGATGATTGCAGGAATAGAAAGTCTAGAAGAAGGAAATCGCATTGTGGCAAATCATGTAGTTCTTCGCTACTTGCCACAAAATCCCACCTTTGATGCCCAGGACAAAGTCCTAGAATATGTCCTAAGAGAGCTTGAAAAAGAACAGGTTCTAGATATGGAAGGAGCAGCAAAAAATATGCTCACAACTCTGGGATTGACAGATTATATGCAAAGCATTGGCCAGCTATCCGGTGGGCAAAGAAAGCGCCTAGCCCTAGCCCTGGTCCTGCTTTTGCCATGTGATATTCTGATTTTGGATGAACCTACCAACCACCTAGACCACTTTATGGCAGACTGGCTCGAAGATTACTTGAAAGGCTGGTCGAAGACCCTGGTGATGGTGACCCATGACCGCTATTTTTTGGATGCGGTATCCAATCGCATTGTAGAGTTGGACAAAGGGAAAATCTATAGCTATGATGCCAATTATAGTGGATATCTGGAACTGAAAGCCCAAAGGCAGGATATGGAAAAGGCCAGCGAAAGAAAGCGCCAGTCCATCCTAAGAACAGAGCTTGAATGGGTAAAGCGAGGAGCTAGGGCACGCTCGACCAAGCAAAAGGCCAGGTTAGAGCGCTATGAAAATCTAAAAAATCAAGAAGGACCAGCCAAAGAAGAAAAGATTCAGATGAGCAGTGCATCTGCTCGTATGGGCAATACAACCATTGAGGTAGAAGGCTTGTGCAAAGCCTATGGTGACAAGGTCTTAATTCAGGATTTTACCTACTATTTTTTGAAAAATGATCGCATCGGATTTGTAGGGGCCAATGGTTGCGGCAAAACCACCTTGATGAAAATGCTGATTGGGGAAGAAGCCTATGATGCAGGAAGCATCAAGATCGGACAGACAATCAAGATTGGTTATTATTCCCAGGAAATAGCAAGGGACCCTAAGGCGGGGATTGCTTATATGGATCCCAAACTAAGAGTCATTGACTATATAAAAAATACAGCAGAGTTTGTAAGGACTTCGGAGGGACTCGTCTCTGCGGCCAAGATGGCAGAGCGATTTTTGTTTGCAGGAGAGGAACAATATAGTCTGATTGAAAAGCTCTCTGGCGGGGAAAAGCGCCGACTGAATCTGCTTCGGGTCTTGATGGAAGCCCCCAACGTGCTGATTTTGGATGAACCTACCAATGATTTGGATATTGCCACCTTGACAGTCTTAGAAGACTATCTTGATCACTTTGAAGGAATCGTCATAAGCGTTTCCCATGATCGATATTTTCTCGATCGAACCACAAGAAGAATCTTTGCCTTTGAAGAAGGAGGCAGCTTAAGGCAGTATGAAGGAGGCTATACCGACTATCTTAATCGCCTAAAAGAAGAAGGAAGACAGCCACTTTCTATGAGCTTTTTGAAAGGAGATACCAAGAAAAAAGTTCAGGAAGTTGTTTATGATGAAGAAGGGAATGCCCTAACGGGCAAGGCAGCATACAAAGCTTCTAAGACCAAGGAGCTCAAGCTCACCTATCAAGAACAAAAAGATTATGAAACCATAGAAGCAGACATTGACCAGCTAGAAGGCCAGCTAGCACAGCTAGAGGAGGAAATGGCCCAGGCCGGAAGCGACTATGGCAAGGTGAGAGAGTTGCTAGACCAAAAAGAAGCGATCGAAGGCCAGCTAGAAGACAAGATGCTGCGCTGGGAATACCTAGAAGAAAAAGTGGCTCAGATTAAGCAATAAATAGGATGTGGGATATACTTGATACACCTGGTATATCTCACATCTTTTTTATGGTAGAATGATTCCATGGAAAAGATGGATTTAAGAGTAATAAAAACAAGACAAGCAATTGAAGATGCCTTTTTGGAAAGCCTAAGAGAGACTCCCTTTCAGGCTATTACCGTAAAGCAGATTACCAAACTAGCCCAGGTCAATCGTTCTACGTTCTACAAACATTATCTAGACAAGTATGACCTAAAAGATCAGCTAGTGGATCGAGTGCTAGAAGAATTTACCAACAATCTGGAAATCTCCTTTATTGATGAGGACTTTCGAAAGGGTGGGGATTACTATCTTCCTTTGAGGGAAAGCCTAGAAAAGATTCGGGAAAATAAACAAATCTACATGACATTATGGGAGCATTATTTGCCGGATCGAGACGTCTTTCATGAGATGATTGAAAAAGGCTGCAAGAGATTAGAAGAAGAAATCAAAGGAAATCAATCCATCAAAAAGTCGAGAAAAGAAATTGCCAGCCTATATACCCATCTGTTTTTGGGGACTATGCTGATTTCAGTACGCTGGTGGTTTTCAGAAGCAGAGGATATGGATGTGGATACCTTTACAAGAATTATGATCTTGCACATGGATGAGGGAATCATACAGACCTTGCAAGGCCGAATGGATTATTAAAAAAAGCCTAAAATGACTAGATGGGAAGGAAAGCAAGAAAGTGGCAATGTCCAAGAAAAAGAGACGCCGTAGAAGGCGGCTTCGTATACAAATTATTTTGATTTTGCTAGTCCTAGCAGGCCTAGCCTACTATTTTCTAGGGGGCTACGGGGAAGAAATTACTGCTATGCGACAGGAAGCAACCCAATATGTGAATCGCGCAAACAAGGATACCTTCAAGAAGAATCAAACAAGCATTATCTATGATGTAAATGGAAAAGAATTGGCAACCATGAATGAAGGGGACAATTCCTACTACTTAGAAAGCGATCAGATTCCAGAAAGCTTTAAAAGTGCCATTGTAAGTATTGAAGATAAAAAATTTTACAGTCATAAGGGTGTGGACTATAAGGCAATCCTGCGTGCTGTGGTGGCGGCGGTGAAAAAAGGAAAGGTCACCCAAGGGGGAAGTACCATTACCCAGC
>CAVJBW010000122.1:0-5036 GCA_963647625.1 Lachnospiraceae bacterium | reverse complement strand
GTCAGGATATGTCGGGCTCAGGAGAGACTTTGCAGGATTCTGTAAAGGATGAAGTCATGCAAAATATCGAGGATATGTATGTCCTTCAAAATCATGCTTCTGATTATAAGATATCTTTGTCAGAGGACGAACTGGACAAAATCGACCAGGCAGCGGAGGCATTTTTATCAGATAATTCGGATGAGGCAATTGAACAGCTTGGAGCTACCAAGGACTATGTAGTTGAGATGCTGAAGCTGACCCAGATCAAGTCTTTGATGTATGATGCGATTATCAAAGATGCAGATACGAAGGTCACTAAGAAGGAAGCTGCACAAAGAGCTATTTCTTATGTAGAAATAGCGACCAATTCTCATACCGATGAGGATGGCAATGCAGTAGAATATACAGAGGATGAAGTAAAACAGCTGAAATCAGAGGCAAAGACCTTTGCAAAGTCTGCAAAGACAGATTTTGAAAAGGCAGCAAAAAAAGCTGGCTATGATGTCCAGACTGCTACTTATGGTTCTGCAGAGGATGAGGATGCTTCCTTAGATACCAAGGTATTAGAGGCAGCAGATCAGTTGAAAGAAGGAGAGACTTCTAGTCTGATTGAAACCGATACTGCTCTTTATGTAGTGACAGTAACGAGTGATTATGACAAGGATGCATCAAAGTCAAAGAAGGAAGAGCTGATTAGTGAAAAGCAAAGTGCATACTACGCTGAAGTTCTTGCTGGATTTGAAGCAGAAGTGAAATGGACCGTGGACGAAGATGTCTGGGCAAAGGTTACCTTTGATGAGTTATTTACCAATCAAGCAGAAGATACTTCTGCTGATTCTGAGACAGAAGGTGTATCTTCTACAACAGAAGATTAGCATATTAGACCGAGGGAAGCTGCCGATCAGTTCGGTAGCTTTCTTTTGTAATAAGAAGGTTACCCGTGATATAGAGATGAGCTAGAAGGAGTAAATCATAGTGAAAGCCTTATTATCCCTCTTAAAAGATTATAAAATACAGGCCTTGTTGGCTCCTACCTTTAAGATGATTGAAGCAATCCTAGAACTATTTGTTCCTTTGGTGATTGCTTCTTTGATTGATGAAGGTATTGTCAAAGGCAGCAAAAGTGAAGTCTACCACTGCGCCCTTCTTTTGATTTTATTAGGGGCGATTGGTTTGGGGTTTTCCGTTACGGCTCAGTATTTTTCTGCCTATGTGGCAACAGAAGCCTCTACGAAGCTTAGGAGTCGACTCTTTGTGAAGGTGCAGCAGATGTCTTATCATCAGTTAGATGAGGTGGGGACTTCTACTTTGGTTACTCGAATCTCTTCTGATGTTAATCAGGTTCAGACCGGAATCAATTTTTCCTTGCGCCTACTACTTAGATCTCCCTTTGTGGTATTCGGAGCTATGATTATGGCCTTTTTTATTGATGTGCCGATTGCCTTGCTATTTGTCTTGGTAATTGGCCTTTTGGCCTTGTGTGTCAGCTTGATTATGAAGCATAACTTGCCTCGATATAAAAAAATGCAAGAAAAATTGGATGGACTTTTGCTAAGAACGCGGCAGAGCCTTATGGGGGTTCGTCCTATAAGAGCATTTGGCTTAGAAATCAAGATGGAAGAAGACTTTGTAGGAGAAAATGATGATCTTTTTCAAAAGCAGAAAAGGGTAGGCAATATCTCGGGCCTCATGAATCCACTTACCTTTGTCATTGTAAATGGAGGACTAGCCATAATCTTGTATCTTGGGGGAGATCGGGTGGATACTGGAACCTTAACCCAAGGCCAGATGGTTGCTTTGGTAAATTATCTGTCACAGATTCTGGTGGAACTGGTAAAATTTGCAAATTATATTATCACCATGACAAAGTCTATTGCGTGTGCCAATCGCTTAGACGAGATACTTAAGATTCCAACAGTCTCAAGGAAAGGAAGCGAAAAGGAATGTGACAAGGAAGGTCTTCTTATATTTGACCATGTCACTTTTCAATATGAAGAGGGGGCTAGTCCGGCCCTTTGTGACTTGAACCTGTCTGTGGAGATGGGAGAAAAGATTGGTGTCATTGGGGGAACTGGCGCAGGCAAGTCTACCTTGGTATCTTTGTGCATGGGAAACTATGCTCCGAGTAAAGGACAGATCTGTTGGCAGGGGAAAGATATCTTGGATGTGGATCTGATGCAGCTAAGGAGTGATATGGCCTTAGCAGAGCAAAAGCCTACTTTGTTCTCTGGAACGATTGCATCGAATCTAAGGATGGGCAAGGAAGATGCCGGCTCTGAAGAGATGAAGGAAAGCCTAATAAAAGCCCAGGCTTATGACTTCGTAGAGAAGCTTCCAAAAGGCTTAGAAGATCCGGTAGAGCAGGAAGGTCGCAACTTCTCCGGAGGTCAAAGACAGCGTCTTTCTATTGCAAGAGCTCTGATTAGAAAACCAAAATTATTACTACTAGATGATTGTACTTCGGCTTTGGACTATGCCACAGAGGCAGCCTTTCGCCATTGTATTTTGACAGACTTTGAGGATACTACGGTAATCTGGAATTCTCAAAGAATTGCAGCCATGGAGCAGATGGACCGAGTCCTATTATTAGATCATGGCAGGGTCTTAGGCCTTGGCACTCATGAACAATTGCTGGCAGATTGTCCGAAATATCAGGAAATCTATGCCTCTCAGGTAAGAAAGGAGGCATCTTATGAATCGTAGAGAAACCATGAAGGAATTGGCCTACTATTTAAGTAAGGTAAAGGGCTATGTGCTATTTTCCTTTATCGGCGCTTTTTTCTCAGCCGTAATCAGCTTATCCATTCCCCTTCTTACCGGAGATGCAGTGGATCTGATGATTGGAATGGGACAGGTAGATGTGGAAATCCTGCTAGAGTATATCCACAAGATTCTTCTTTTGATTGTGCTTGGATTTTTTGCCCAGTGGCTGACGAACTATTGCAACAATGTGATTTCTTTTGGAGTTGCTCATGATATTCGCTGTGACTTTTTTAGAAAAATAAAAGCAGTTCCTGTGGCTAGACTAGATTCCTATGCCTATGGAGACTTGGTAAGCAGAATGATTTCTGATGTAGAACAGCTTTCAGATGGACTGCTATTAGGAGCGAACCAGCTATTTTCCGGCCTGGTAACCATTGCCGGCACCTTGATATTTATGCTTCATATGAATATCAAGATTTCCTTGGTGGTCATATGCCTGACTCCTATTAGTCTATTTACGGCGGCATTTATTTCGAAAAGGACCTACCACCTGTTTCAAAAGCAATCGAGCCTTCGAGCCCAGGTGACAGGTCTTGTCAATGAAACCGTTACCGGAGAAAAGGTAATCCAGGCCTATGGATGGCAAAATCACGTATTAGAAGAGTTTGAACAAGGCAATCAGGAATTAAAAAATGTATCTCGAAAGGCTACTTTTTACTCTTCTTTGGTCAATCCAGTGACTCGATTTATCAATGCCCTGGTCTATATGGCAGTAGCCTTGGTAGGGGCATTGAGTGCCCTAACAGGAGGAATCAGCGTCGGTCAGCTTACGGTATTTTTAAGTTATGCCAACCAATATACCAAGCCATTTAATGAAATTACAGGAGTGGTGACAGAACTGCAAAATGCCTTTGCCTGCGGCGGAAGAATCTTTGCCTTTCTAAGAGAGGAAGAGGAAGCTAGCCAAAGAAAACAGCTGCCTGATTCCATTCAAGGTCAGGTATCGTTTGCTCATGTAGACTTTTCTTATAATCCAAAGAAAAAGCTGATACAAGATCTTAATATTGAAGTGAAGGCAGGAGAGCTGATTGCTATTGTAGGACCTACCGGGTGTGGGAAAACCACTTTGATTAACCTATTGATGAGATTTTATGATGTTGATGGAGGAAAAATCTTGATTGATGGGGAGGATATTTCCCAAATATCAAAGCAAAGTCTTCGCAGTCATATGTGCATGGTGCTTCAAGATACTTTTCTCATGCAAGGCAGTGTGCTTGAAAATATTCGATTTGGCCGTGAGGATGCTAGCAAGGAGGAGGTTATCTTGGCCGCTCAGGCTGCTTATGCAGATGAATTTATCCGCCAGCTGCCTCAAGGCTATGATACGATCTTGGATTTTGATAGTGATTTATTATCCCAAGGGCAAAAGCAGCTGCTATGTATTGCTAGGGCTATGCTTCATTCGCCAAGCATTATGATCCTAGATGAAGCGACTTCGTCAGTGGATACTTTGACTGAGCAAAAGATTCAAAAAGCCTTCCATAAACTAATGGAAGGCAGAACTAGTTTTGTAGTAGCCCATCGACTTTCTACTATTATAAATGCGGATTGTATCCTGGTAATGAAAGATGGTCAGATCATAGAAAAAGGAACACACAGTGACTTGTTAAAGAAGAAAGGCTTCTATCGTAATTTGTACGAAAGCCAATTTAAAGGAGAATAAAATGAAAGATAATATTGTATTAATTGGAATGCCGGGAGTAGGAAAAAGCACCATAGGTGTTATCTTGGCTAAGGTAAAGGGATATCATTTTGTGGATGCAGACTTGTTGATTCAGGAAAGAGAACACAAGCTATTGCATGAAATTATTTCCCAAAGGGGAACGGAAGGCTTTATAGAGGTGGAAAATGAAGTCAACGCTTCCATAGAGGCAAGCCGAAGCGTCATTGCTACTGGGGGAAGTGTGGTATATGGAAAGGAAGCCATGGCCCACTTAAAAGAAATTGGCATAGTCATCTATCTTCAAGTATCCTATAAGCAGATTGAAAAAAGACTTCACAACATACATGGCAGAGGCGTGGTCTTAAAAGAAGGTCAGAGCTTAAGAGATTTGTATCAGGAAAGAAGCAAACTCTATGAACAATATGCTGACCTTACGGTATCGGAAGATGGACTAAATACAGAAGAAACCTTACAGGCGGTCCTTGAGGCACTAGAAAAGTATTCTGTTTAAAGGAGGAGACTCTTCTTGCCTAGACGGAATCTGCGTAACAAAATTGTAATTATTTTAGGGATTTACAAAAAAAAACTATGTGCTATAATATCATAGATGTAATGTGGGATATAGGGC